>DATIMB010000114.1:0-2568 GCA_035475875.1 Micrococcaceae bacterium | reverse complement strand
CGGTTCCAAAGCTGTTCGTGTTGCGTAACAAGTTCCAGGCTGGGCATTGAGGGCGGTGTCTCCTGCGGGATCTGATGAATGGGCCGGATCTGATGTGGGCGCAACGCCCGGCCTACCGGCAAAAATCCCGCCGCGGGTCCGGACGGACCACCCGGTCGATCCTCTCCAGTTTAGCAACCCCTTTCGCCCTCCCCCGGCGGCCCAGATACTAGGAAGACCGAGTAAATCGTGGGACAATGACTGTCAACACGTCCCGACCGAGCGGAGCGGAGCCAGCCGTGGCAGCACCCACACCCCTGCCGATGGACCCCATCGCCGAGGCGCGGCGGCACTGGCAGGAGCACGGGTGGGCCGACGCCGCCGAGGGGATGGCCGCGGTTACCTCCCTGATGCGGGCACAACAGATTCTGCTCGCCCGGGTGGAGCGCGTACTCAAGCCTTTCGAACTGAGCTTTTCGCGCTTCGAATTGCTGGCACTGCTCAGTTTTACCAAGAGCGGCGCGCTGCCGATGGCAAAGGCCAGCGCCCGGCTGCAGGTCCACCCCACCAGCGTCACCAATACCGTGTACCGGCTGGAGCAGGCAGGTTTCGTCCGCCGCAGCGCCCACCCTACGGACGGCCGTGCCACGCTGGTGGAAATCACCGATCCGGGCCGCGATATTGCCCGTCGGGCCTCGGAATCGCTCAATGCCGAGGTGTTCACCGATCCGGGGTTCAGCAAGAACCAGATCGATCAGCTCAACAGCATGCTGGGCCGTTTCCGATACGACGCCGGGGACTTCGAGGAAACCCGCTTCCAGATTGAATGATTGGCGCGGCTCGCCCTCCTCCTGACGATGGTCAGTTGGATGGCATGGAGGGGTTCGAGGATCCGGTAACGGGCCGGGTCCTGTAGACGAGCGGCCGACGACGGCAGCCCAATGATCCGGAGGACCCAAACCGGTAGAGCCGATGGCCAACGCTACCTGTGCGTGAAATTGGGGGGCCGTTTCTCCGCAAACGCGGCCATGCCCTCTTTCTGGTCCTCTGTGGCGAAGCAGGCGTAGATGAACCGGCGTTCCAGGTGCACGCCTTGAGCCAGTGTGGTTTCAAACGCGGCATTGACGGCCTCCTTGGCAATCATCGCAACCGGCTTGGACATGCCCGCGATAGTGGTGGCCGTGGCAAGTGCCTCCTCGAGCAGGTCCTCCACAGCGACCACCCTGGCCACTAGGCCGCAGCGTTCGGCCTCGCGGGCGTCCATCGTCCGGCCGGTCAGGATCATCTCCATCGCCTTGGCCTTGCCGATGGCCCGGGTCAGCCGCTGCGACCCGCCCATGCCGGGAATAACGCCCAGTTTGATCTCCGGCTGGCCGAATGTGGCGTTCTCCGCGGCGATGATGAAGTCGCAGATCATCGCGAGCTCGCACCCGCCGCCCAGCGCATGGCCGGCGACGGCGGCGATCATGGGTGTGCGAACCCGGGCCAACTCGTCCCAGGGTGAGAACCAGTCCGCGAGGTACATGTCCACCAGCGACTTCGCGGCCATTTCCTTGATGTCCGCTCCGGCGGCGAACGCCCGCTGCGAGCCGGTAATGATGATCGCGCCGGTATCCGGGTCCTGGTCAAAGGCGCGCGCAGCCTCGACGATTTCCCTGCCCATGGCATCACTGAGGGCGTTGAGGGCCTCCGGTCGGTTCAGCGTGATGATGCCCACGCGGCCGCGCTGTTCCGTCAGGATCGTCTGAAAGTCGGTCATGGGCGTGCTCCGTCCTGTTGTTCGGCTGGGTCCTGTGCGGCTTTGTCTCCACCGAATCGGGGGCTTCCGGCGGTGGGCCCAGGGCTTCCGACGGCGGCTCCGGGGCTTCCGACGGAGGCTCCAAGGCCGCCGTCGCCCCCAGGAACGACGGCGGCGTGGCGCCCGACGGGGACGGGCTGGCCTGTGCCGGCCCGGATCTCGTTGATGATTGCGGAGAAGTCCAGCCGCGCGCCCGGCCCGCCGGCGAACTTTCGGTAGATTTCCTCGGCCAGGCTTCCCACCCGGGCGTTGACGCCGGTCGATTCGAGCGCTTTCACGGCCAGTCCCAGGTCCTTGGCCATGAGTGCGCCGGCAAACCCAGGCTGGTAACCGCGGTTGGCCGGGCTCGCCGGGACGGGACCGGGCACGGGGCAATTGGTAGTCAATGCCCAGCACTGCCCGGAGGCGTTGGCTGCGACGTCGAAGAGCGCCTGGTCGGTCAGCCCCAGCTTTTCGCCCAGCACAAAAGCCTCGCTCACTGCTATCATCGTGGCGCCCAGGATCATGTTGTTGCAGACCTTGGCGGCTTGGCCTGCGCCCGGACCGCCGCAGTGCACGATGCGCGCGCCCATCACCTGCAGCAGCGGTGCTGCGTCCGCAAAGTCCTGCTCGTCCCCGCCTACCATGAAAGTCAGCTTGCCAGCTTCGGCTCCGACGACCCCGCCCGACACCGGGGCGTCGAGTCCGCGGTGTCCGGCGGTCCGCAGCAGCTCATGGGCGGTCCGGGCGTCGTCAACGGAGATCGTGGAGCATTCCAGGAACAGGGTTCCCGGCTTCGCGGCCGCCAGCAG
>DATIMB010000113.1:0-7755 GCA_035475875.1 Micrococcaceae bacterium | reverse complement strand
GGGGGAAGTGGGGAGGGAAGTGGAGGCTTAAACGGAAAAGGTCCGCAGATGCGGACCTTTTCGTGCGGCCGGTCTCTCCCGGCGGTGCGGAAACTCCTACTGGTCGCGCCTGCGCTCGTCCCAGCGTTCCTCAAGATTGCTCATAAAACTGCTGCGCGGTTTCCCCGAACCGCCGGCTCCGGCGCTGCCCTTCCGCCGTCCGCGGCGCATGGTGGCGTAGTAGACACCGCCACCCATGACCAGGAAGCCCAGCACGCCCAGCGGTATCGCCTGCAGGGCGACTCCCAGCAACAGGACCAGGATTCCAACGACGGCGCCCAAGGCACCTATGACGATGTGCCGCGTGGAGAATGCCCGCGCCGGACCGGATCCGAGCGTACTGGCAAATTTAGGGTCCTCAGCGTGCAGCTGCTGCTCAAGCTGGTCCAGCAACCTCTGTTCGTGCTCCGAAAGGGGCATCTCGACCTCCTTCAGGTCATTGCCATGGCGTCTATCCTAAGAACGAACAGCGCCGGACGATTAGTTCCCTCCGGATGCCTTGAACCAACGGCACCGGAAAATCCTCCGGCGATGCCGTTCTCAGCTAGCTCCTTAAGATAAGAATAGGCGTGTTCGCGCAGAACTAAAACCCATCCCGCCGGCACAGCGCCTAGCGGCTTCCCCTCCCGGTCCCTCCGCCATTTCCCGCCCCGTTTCCGGGTGGTTCCAGCAGCCGCGCGGGGCCGATCTTGCGGGACCCGAACTTGGCCGCCACGGCGTCCAGGGCTACCTCCGCCGTACGCCAATTGTCGTCCCGGCGGTCCAGGCTCAGCTGCAGCGATGCCTGCCCGGCCGGCTCCAGCTGCTCCGCCCGCAGCCCCACCAGCCGTACGCTCATGGCCCGGTCCCCCAACGACTCAAGCAGCTGCACCGCGGTGGCATAGAGAAGCTGTGCGCTGTCCACGGGGGTACCCAGGGTCCGGGACCGGGTCACGGTGGAAAAGTCCGTGTAGCGCAGCTTCAGCGCCACCGTGCGCGCCAGCAGCCCGGATTGCCGCAGTCGGGCACCTGTGCGGTGGGCCAGCCGCAGCAGCTCCCGCTTGAGGACGTCGTCGTCGTAGGTGTCCTGGGCGAACGTCTCCTCCGCCCCGATGCTCTTCTCCGCACGGGTGGGGGTGACCGGACGCGGGTCAATCCCCCAGGACAGCCGGTGGACATGCTCGCCGGTGACACCCAGCACCTTCCGCAGCACCGGAACCGGCGTCGCGGCCAGGTCCGCGACCGAGTGGATCCCCAGCCGCGCCAGCGCTTCGACCGTCTTGGCGCCGACTCCCCACAGCGCCTGCACGGGCAGCGTGTGGAGGTAGGCGACCGTATCCTGCTCGGGAATGAGCAGGAGCCCGTCCGGCTTGCAGCGGGTGGAGGCGATCTTCGCCACGAATTTGGTGCTGGCAATCCCCACCGAGGCGGTGATGCCCAGTTCCCGCCGGACACGTTCCCGGATCAGCGCGCCGATTTCCTGCGGCTGTCCCAGCCGCCGGATGGACCCGGCCACATCCAGAAAGGCCTCATCCACGCTCAACGGCTCCACCAGATCGGTAATGGACCCAAAGATCCCCATCAGCTGCCCGGAGACTTCGTAGTAGAGCTTATGTCTGGGTTCAATGACGGTGGCCGCGGGGCACAGGCGCATCGCCGCTGCCATGGGCATGGCCGAACGTACCCCCACTGCGCGCGCCTCGTAGGAGGCGGAAAGGACCACGGAACGGCCGGCGGGAAAGCCCACGATGACGGGCCGGCCCCTGAGCCGGGGCTTCTCCCGCAGCTCCACGGAGACAAAAAAGGCGTCCATATCCACGTGCAGAATGTGGCTGCTGCGCACCCCGCCGGCCTGATTGGACTCCACACCGTCCATCCTAGGTTCCCGCCAGGTTCCCCGAGGATTTGCGGCACTGGCTAAACTTGTCAGGAGTGCCAGGACCAGAATAAGGACAAGTGATGTTGAACGCACCCGCAGGACCCGGCCGGAGCAAGCGCGGCAGCCGTCCCGGCATTGTTGCTGCAGCTGCCGTAGCGCTGGCCCTGATGCTGGCTGGCTGCAGTTCGGGATCGTCGGGCAGCCAAGGCAGCACCGGCGCAGCGTCGTCCACCGCCGGGACCGGCACGTCGTCGTCGGCCTCCACCAGCAGCTCCCCCGGCACGTCAGCCACCTCCACCATGTCGCAGAACGCCAGCTCCACCGCCACCGTCGGCGCACTGGTCCCGGGCTTCCCCAGCACCCTGATCCCGCTGATGCCAGGTGCCATGGTCCAGTCATCCAGCCTGGACAAGTCCAAACCGCTGGTCACCGCCTCACTGGTGGCCTCCAGCAGCGCCAAGAGCGATGATGTCCTGGCCTTCTACACCAAAGCCCTGCAGGACCAGGGCTTCACCGCCCTGCCCGGGGACACCGTGGGATCCGTCCCCTCCAAGGATTTCACCCGCGCCGACGGGAAGGAAACGGTGAATATTTCCGTGGTCCCCTCCGGCAGTTCCGTCACCTTCACCATCGGCGCCAACGTGCTGCCGGCGTCATTGAAGTAAAGGCACTGAAGTGAGGCCATTGAAGTGAGGTCGCCCAAATGAGTACCGCGGAACTGAGCCGGGAAGGCGGCCCCGCAGGCTCGGCGGACAGGGAACAGGACGCCTTCGTGGGCGCCGTCGCCGGAACGCTGGCCGACTTCCTGGAATCCAAGCGCGGCATGCTGGAGTCCATTTCACCCGACACCCTTGCCCTGCTGGACTCCATCCGGGCCCTGGTCACCGGCGGCAAGCGGCTGCGTGCGCTGATGTGTTACTGGGGCTGGCGCGGCGCCGGCGGAGCGGCGGATTCACCACAGATCGTGGCCGCAGGAGCGGCGCTGGAACTGTTCCAGGCCGCGGCACTGATCCACGACGACATCATCGACCGGTCGGATATCCGCCGCGGTGGGCCGAGCGTGCACCGCCAGTTCAGCCAGCTGCACCAGCGGCACCGCTGGGCCCTGGATGCCGAACGCTTCGGCCACGCCGCCGCCATCCTGACCGGAGACCTCTGCCTGTCCTTCAGTGAGGAAGTCTTTGCCGGAATCGGTCCGGCAACCTCAGCGGGCTCGCGGGCGCGCGAGGTGTTTGACCTGATGCGCGCCGAGGTGATGGCGGGACAGTACCTGGACATCCTCGAAGAGGTCTCCGGACCGTCCAAGCCCGCCGCCGGGGCCGTGGACCGGGCCCAATCGATCATCCGCTACAAGAGTGCCAAGTACTCCACCGAGCATCCGCTGATCCTGGGCGGCGCGCTGGCCGGCGGCAGCGGCAGCCTGCTGACCGCGTATTCGGACTTTGCGTTGCCGCTGGGCGAGGCCTTCCAGCTGCGCGACGACGTGCTGGGCGTCTTCGGCGACCCGGCCACCACCGGCAAGCCGGCAGGTGACGATCTGCGCGAGGGCAAGCGCACGGTGCTGGTGGGATTGACGCTGGCCAAGGCCGACGACGACGACGCCCGGTTTGTGGACGAGCGGCTGGGAATCCAGGATCTGGGCGACGACGAGATCGCGCAGATCCGGGCGATCATTGCCGGTTCGGGAGCGCTGGCGGCCGCCGAAGGCCTGATCGAGGACTACAGCAATGCGGCCTTCAGCGCGCTGGAACTGCTCGATATCGGCATCGGCCCTGCAGCCGCGCTCGGCTCATTGGCCAGGGCCGCCGTCGGACGCGAGCCCTGAGCCCCGGCCGCTAAACCCGCCGGCCGGCAACTGCCTCTGCAGGCCGCTTTCCGGCCGCCACCGCCGATTGTCCCTTCAGACTGCTACCAGGCCAGGGCCTGCGCCCGCCGCCTGATCTCCGTCTTCCGCCCCTCGCGCAGGGCATCCACGGGGCGCCCGGGCAGTGAGTCATCCGCGGTGAACAGCCAGATGATGGCCTCCTCGTCGGAGAATCCTGCATCGCCCAAAACGGCAATGGTTCCCTTCAAACTGTCCAATACATGGCCGTCAACGAAGAATTCGGCCGGGACAGAGCGGATCTTGCGCTCCCCGATGCGCAGCGCCAACAGCGTGCGGTCATCCAGCAGGCCATGGACCTTGGTAATAGGGACATTCAGCAGTTCACAAATATCCGGCAGCGGCAACCATTCGCCGACCAGAGTTTCAACGTTACTCACCCCACAAGATTGCCACACCACCGCCGGTCGGCCTACTCCGCACGCGCCCGCCGGCAGCATTCCCGGCCGCTTTCCGGCAGCCGGGCACTAACACGGCGACGACACTCCGCACAAAAACGGAACCGGCTTTTAGAAAAATGTTGTGCTATGGAAATTATCGTGTAAATTCACAGTAGTCACAGAAGTAACAAGATTAACAATGGCACCATCCGCCCCTGAGGAAGAGGACGATCCATGACATCCGCACGCCAGTTACCACCGGGCAACAGAAACACGAAGCAGCTGGTGGCCGTGACTACGGTTGCTCTTCCGGTCGTCATGCTGTCGTCCCTTGCCCTGGCGCAGCCCGCCGCCGCTGCCGGCCCGCAGCAGGTTCCCGCCAAGACTACGGCCAGCGTGCTGGCCAACACGGCGCGGGCCGTGGCCGCCCGCGCCGCCAGCATGCCAGCCTCAATGGTGGCCGCCGCCGTTCCCGCCTCGTTGGCACCGGCTGTCCTGGCCCCTGCCGCCCTGGCACCGGCCCAGGCACCGGCGCCCACCGAGTGCACGGTGGTTTCCGGCGACACCATCAGCGCGATTGCCGCACGCTACGGACTGGACGTCTGGGCCGTGCTGAAGGCGAACAACCTGGGCCCGTCGACCCTGATCTTCCCCGGGCAGACGATCAGGCTGACCGGTGGAGCCGCGACAGCCAGTCCCGCTCCGGCCGCCCCCGCAGCCCCGGCTCCGGCTCCGGCCGACGGCGGAGCGACCTACACGGTAAAGTCCGGGGACACCATCAGCGCCATCGCGGCCAACCACGGCCTGGGCGTCAATGCAGTCCTGCAGCTGAACGGGCTGACTCCCACCACCATCATTTACCCCGGCCAGACCATCAGGCTCGGCGGCCAGAGCGCTCCGGCGCCGCAGCCCGCCCCGGCACCCGCACCGGCACCATCGCAGCCGGACGTTTTGCCCGCGGCCTCTGCCCCGGCCACGCCGGCCTCCTCGGGCAGCTACACCATCCGCTCCGGGGACACGCTCACCTCCATCGCCGCCAAGAACAATGTCAGCCTGGCGGACCTGATGCAGGCCAACAACCTGAAGGCCACCAGCGTCATCTACGCCGGTAAGACGCTGAACCTGCCCGGCGCCGTTGCCGCGGCCAGCAGCTCCACCCCGACCGCGCTGGTGCCGAGCACCTTCCTGCACTACACCTACCCGGAGGCTGTGGTAGCACAGGCCAACGTCAACAAGGCAGCTCTGATGGCCGCTCCGGTACCCTCCGCAGAGCAGATGAAGCAGATCATCGCCAGCACCGCCAGCCAGATGGGCGTGGACCCGTCGCTGGCGCTTGCCTTCGCCTGGCAGGAATCCGGATTCAACCAGCAGGCCGTCTCCCCGGCGAATGCCATCGGGGCCATGCAGATCATCCCGCAGTCCGGTGAATGGGCATCCGAGCTGGTGGGCCGTCATCTGAACCTGCTGGATCCCTACGACAACGTCACCGCGGGGGTGGCCATCATCCGCGCCCTGGTGGCCACCAGCGATTCCACGGACAACGCCATTGCCGGCTACTACCAGGGTCAGACCTCGGTATCGATGAACGGAATGTACCCGGACACGCAGGACTACGTCGCCGCCGTCAAGGCAAACCAGGCGATGTTCCGCTAGGGACGCAGATAACGAAAGAGGACCGGATTGGGCGTTTGATCCGGTCCTCTTCCGTTTGATCGCCTAGGATCGAAGGGTGCAACAAACGCCCTCCGACCCCCTCGTGGGCACCCTTGTCGGTAACCGCTACCAGGTCCTGTCCCGGGTGGCCCGCGGCGGCATGTCCACGGTCTACCGGGCCACCGACCTGCGGCTGGACCGGGACGTGGCCCTGAAGGTGCTGCATCCGCACCTGGCGACGGACAACAGCTTCGTCCAGCGGTTGGGCAGTGAGGCTAAGACAGCGGCCAGGCTGTCCCACCCGCATGTGGTGGGGGTCTTGGACCAGGGCAACGATGGCCCCCTGGCCTACCTGGTGATGGAGTACATCAGCGGCCACACCCTGCGCGACGTGCTGCGCGAACACGGTGCGCTGGCGCCTCGGCTGGCGCTGGCCTACCTGGATGCGGTGGTGGAAGGCCTGGGCGCGGCGCACGCGGCCGGCCTGGTGCACCGCGACGTGAAACCGGAGAACGTGCTCCTCGCCGACGACGGCCGGATCAAGATCGGAGACTTTGGCCTGGCCCGGGCGGTCACCACGACGACGAACACCGGCACGCTGCTGGGAACGGTTGCCTACATCTCCCCCGAGCTGGTCAACGGCGAATCCGCCGATGCCCGCAGCGACATCTACTCGGTGGGCATCATGCTCTACGAAATGCTCACCGGCCGGCAGCCGTTCCGTGGCGAGGTGCCCATCCACGTCGCCATGCAACAGGTGACCGCCCAGGTACCGGCGCCCTCGCTGGAACTCCCCGGCCTCTCCCCCGATCTGGATGAGCTGGTCCGCTGCTGCACCGAGAAGGACCCGGAGGCCCGCCCCGCCGACGGCTACGCCCTGCTGGAGGACCTGCGGCACATCCGCACCTCGCTCAGCAACGCCGAACTCGACTATGCGGCGATGGCCCTCGCCGTTCCCAGCCGGCCGCAGCACGCGCCCGGCCTGCCGACCCAGGTGGTCTCCCGGCCCACCGAAACCATTGCGCATGGGCAGGCTCCCGGTCCCGGCGGCGCCAATCCGACAGCGGTAATGCCCGCCCGGCCGCATCCCCGCTTCTATGCGGCGCAGGCCACCGAGGCCGGTTACGACGGCGACGACGGGTACGGCGGGTACGGCGACGAGGGATACGACGACGGCGATGGTGCCAGCGTGCCGGGTGCCCGCCAAGGAGACACGCGGGCGCTGGCCGGCCTGCCCCAAACGGACGGCCGCTACCCCGGCCGGCTCTATCCGCCGTCGGACACCGCACCCGTCGCATTGACCGGGGCAGCAGCACCGAACAAGCGCGCCGCCAAACGCCGGGACAAGGAAGCCCAGAAGGCCCGCGCCAGGGAGGCGGCAAGGCCGTCACAAACGCTGCGGCCCGGCAACCCCCGGCGCCGGGGACTTATCTGGCTGATCCTGCTGCTGATCCTGGCCCTGCTGGCCGCCGGGGCAGGCTGGTTCTTCGGCCTGGGGCCCGGCGCACTGGCCACCGTCCCCGACCTCCGCAACAAGACAGTTGCGCAGGCCCAATCGCTGCTGCAGGCCCAAGGATTCAGCTTCACCAGCAGGGACGTCAACGACGAGACGGTGCAGCAGGGCCTGGTGGTGACGAGCGACCCAGGGCCCCGGACGCAGCAGCGCAGGTTTCAACCGGTAACGCTGCTGGTGTCCAAGGGACCGGTGCTGTATCCGGTGCCCAAACTCGTCGGCGGCACCCTGGACCAGGCCAAGACGGCGCTGAACGGAGCCAAACTCGCGCTGGGGAACGTCACCGAGCAGTACGACGAGCAGAACCCGGCCGGCGTCGTCGTCGGGCAGGACCCTGCCCCGGGCACCCAACAGCGGGGCGCCACCCCTATTAACCTGGCGGTCTCCAAGGGTCCGACGCCGATCCCGGTGCCGAACGTCGTGGGCCGAG
>DATIMB010000112.1:0-4084 GCA_035475875.1 Micrococcaceae bacterium | reverse complement strand
CGTGGTCCTGGAACTGGGCCAAGCCATCCGGCTGGCCACCCCGGCCCAACGCCGGGCCGTGTCCCTGCGCGACGGAGGCTGCATCCGGCCCGGCTGCAACCGCCCCGCCACCTGGTGCGACATCCACCACGTGATCTGGTTCTCCCGCGGCGGCCCGACCGACCTGGCCAACCTCGCCGCACTGTGTCCATCCTGCCATTCCCTGGTCCACGCCGGACTGCTCGAAGTGACAATGATCGACGGACTGCCGTACGTGCGCTACGGCCCCACCGCCCGCAACCACACCTCCCTCAACCCGGTCCGGGGCAACCACACCAACGACTGGATCCGCAACACCTACTTCGACGCCCTCACCGACGCCAAAACCCTCGCCCACACCATGATCGGGGGAGCCTGACCACCGGACCCCGGACCCCGACAAGCCCCATCCAGCTCGGGCACGCCCAGCGCCGACTGCCCGCAGCTTAACCCCCTGTTCACTGGGTCGGGAGGCGGTAGCGTTGTGGTATGAGTCTTGCGCAGGAAATCAACCGCGTCGTCGCCCCCTTTGAAGTCATCAGCGATTACCAGCCCGCCGGCGACCAGCCGGCCGCCATCAAGGAACTCGCGGAACGGATCAACAACGGGGAGAAGGACGTAGTGCTCTTGGGCGCCACCGGAACCGGCAAGTCGGCGACGACGGCGTGGCTGATTGAGCAGATCCAGCGCCCGACCCTGGTCATGGTGCAGAACAAGACGCTGGCCGCGCAGCTGGCCAACGAATTCCGCGAACTGCTGCCGAACAACGCGGTGGAATACTTCGTCTCCTACTACGACTACTACCAGCCTGAAGCCTACGTGCCGCAGACCGACACCTTTATCGAAAAGGATTCGTCCATCAACGAGGAGGTGGAGCGGCTGCGGCACTCGGCCACCAACGCCCTCCTCACCCGACGGGACGTCGTCGTCGTCGCCACCGTCTCCTGCATCTATGGACTCGGAACACCGGAGGAGTATGTGGCCGGGATGGTGACGCTGCGCCAGGGCGGGCAGATGAACCGCGATGACCTGCTGCGCAAATTCGTCAGCATGCAGTACACCCGCAACGATATCGACTTCCACCGCGGCACCTTCCGGGTCCGCGGGGACACCGTGGAGATCATCCCGATGTACGAGGAGCAGGCGCTGCGGATCGAGTTCTTCGGTGACGAGATTGAAAAGATCTACACGTTGCACCCGCTCACCGGCCAGGTCCTGCGCGAGGAGACGGAGATGTACGTCTTCCCCGCCTCGCACTACGTGGCCGGCCCGGAACGGATGAACCGCGCCGTCAGGCAGATCGAGGATGAACTCGCCGTGCGGCTCAAAGACCTGGAGGGGCAGAACAAGCTGCTGGAGGCGCAGCGGCTGCGGATGCGCACCACCTACGACCTGGAAATGATGCAGGAGATGGGGTTCTGCAACGGCATTGAGAACTACTCGCGGCACATTGACGGCCGCGGCCAGGGAACCGCGCCGCACTGTCTGTTGGACTACTTCCCCGACGACTTCCTGCTGGTAATCGACGAGTCGCACGTGACCGTGCCGCAGATCGGCGCGATGTATGAGGGGGACATGTCCCGCAAACGGACCCTGGTGGACCACGGTTTCCGCCTGCCATCCGCGATGGACAACCGGCCGCTGAAGTGGGACGAGTTCCTGGAACGGATCGGACAGACGGTATATCTGTCCGCCACGCCGGGAAAGTACGAACTCGGTAAGTCTGACGGTTATGTCCAGCAGATCATCCGCCCGACCGGCCTGGTGGACCCGGAGGTGGTGGTCAAGCCGACAAAGGGCCAGATCGACGACCTGTTGGGCGAGATCCACATTCGGGTGGGGCGCAACGAGCGTGTCCTGGTCACCACCTTGACCAAGCGGATGGCCGAAGACCTGACCGACTATCTTTTGGGGCACGGCGTGAAGGTCCAGTACCTGCATTCAGACGTGGACACCCTGCGCCGGGTGGAACTGCTGCGCGAGCTGCGGCTGGGCTTGTTTGATGTGCTGGTGGGCATCAACCTGCTGCGTGAGGGCCTGGATCTGCCGGAGGTCTCGCTGGTCAGCATCCTGGACGCGGACAAGGAGGGCTTCCTGCGCTCGTCCACCTCACTGATCCAGACCATCGGCCGGGCCGCCCGCAACGTCTCGGGCGAGGTGCACATGTATGCGGACCGGATCACCGATTCGATGGCCCAGGCCATTGACGAGACCAACAGGCGCCGCGCCATCCAGGTGGAATACAACACCACGCATGGCATCGATCCGACGCCGCTGCGCAAACGGATCGCCGACATTACCGATTCGCTGGCCCGCGAGGACGCGGACACCAAGGAATTGCTGGCGACGGCGATGAACGGCCGCGGCAAAGACGGGGTCAAGGGCTCCGTCCCGGTGCGGCCCGGTGGCCTGGCGGCGGCACCGGCGGAGGACCTGCTGGGCCTGATCGACCAGCTGACCCAGCAGATGCACGCGGCCGCGGCGGAACTGCAGTTCGAGCTTGCGGCGCGGCTGCGGGATGAGGTGGGGGACCTGAAGAAGGAGCTGCGGCAGATGCGCTCCGCCGGACACGCCTGAGGCCGCGCCGGCACCGGGCAAGTCCGGGATCTGGGCTAGACTAGGTGGCACGTAGGGGAGTATCCCAAGTGCTACGAACGTCAACACGTAAGGCGCCGATGCCTTGCCGGGCGTAGCAGTCGGCGCGCAGCTGTCTGGACCGGAACGGTTCCAGGGCAGGCCGGCGGAGAGACTTACTCCGCTTTGCCGTACCCTGCGAAAGGCCCTCTACGTTGCCTGAATTACCTGTCTGGTTTGAGGTCGGATCCTTTGCCGTCCTGGCCGCCATCCTGTTGCTGGACCTGTTGCTGGTCCTGAAGCGCCCGCACGCGCCTGCCATGAAGGAAGCCGGCCTGTGGGTCGCCTTCTACGTCGGGCTGGCCATGGCCTTCGCCGCGCTGATGTTCCTTTTCGCCGGCCCTGAGTACGGCGGCCAGTTCGTTGCAGGCTGGGTGACCGAATACAGCCTGAGCATCGACAACCTGTTCGTCTTCATCATCATCATGGCCCGCTTCTCGGTGCCGCGGAAATTCCAGCAGGGCGTGCTGATGGTCGGAATCATCATCGCGCTGCTGCTGCGCGGAATCTTCATCCTGCTCGGGTCGATCGTGATTGAGCAGTTCAGCTGGGTCTTCTACATCTTCGGCGCCTTCCTGCTCTGGACCGCCTACAAGCAGGCCACGGACAGCGGCGAGGACGAGGAGGAAGTCAAGGAGAATCCGCTGATAGCGCGGCTGCGCAGCGTCCTGCCGATGTCCCAGCAGTACGACGGCGCCAAGGTCCGGACGGTGGTGGACGGGCGGAAACTGTTCACGCCGATGCTGATCGTGTTCCTGACCATTGGGGTGACGGACCTGCTCTTCGCGGTCGACTCCATCCCGGCCATCTTCGGTCTGACGCAGAGCGCGTTCATTGTCTTCACCGCCAACATTTTCGCCCTGATGGGGCTGCGCCAGCTGTACTTCCTGCTCGGCGGCCTGATGACCCGGCTGGTCTACCTCAAGCACGCGCTGTCCGTGATCCTGGGCTTCATCGGGCTGAAACTGATCTTCCACGCAATGCACGTCAACGAACTGCCGTTCATCAATGGCGGCCGGCACATCGAGTGGGCGCCGGATATCCCCACCTTCCTGTCGTTGATAGTGATCGTTGGCACCATCGTGGTGGCCGTCGTCGTCAGCCTGCTTAGCCCGGCGGCGCGGCAGGCGAAGATTGACGCCCGCCTGGCCGCGGACAGCGGCAAGGCGTCCGACGACATCGAGTAAAAGTCCAACTGTCCCGCGCTAAGTGCACGAAAACCCCTGTTTTCGTGCACTTAGCGCGGGGTAGTTGCGGGAGGTCAGGCGGGGGTGCGGACCATCCGCAGCAGCCGGGCGAAGATCGCTTCGCCGTCCTCCGCGATGCCGTCGTGATGATAATCGGCGGTCTCCCAGGCCTGCAGCCCCTTGACCGCGGCGGCGGTTTCCATCGACAGCCCGTGGTCGACGTAAATGTCGTCCCGGTACACCGC
>DATIMB010000111.1:0-11164 GCA_035475875.1 Micrococcaceae bacterium | reverse complement strand
TGGTCAAACACCCGGACGTGCCGCTGATCTCCTTCACCGGCGAGACCACCACCGGGCAGACCATCTTCCGCAACGCCGCCGCCAACCTTAAGGGCCTGTCCATGGAGCTGGGCGGCAAGAGCCCCTGCGTGGTCTTCGCCGACGCCGACGTGGACGCGGCGATCGATTCGGCGCTGTTCGGTGTCTTCTCGCTGAACGGCGAGCGCTGCACGGCTGGCTCTCGGATCCTGGTGGAGCGCGCCATCTACGACGAATTCTGCGAAAAGTATGCCGCGCGGGCCAAGAACATTGTGGTCGGCGACCCCCATAACCCGAAGACGGAGGTGGGTGCGCTGGTTCACCCCGAGCACTACGCCAAGGTGGCCTCCTACGTGGAGATCGGCAAGGGCGAGGGCCGGCTGCTGGCCGGCGGCGGACGTCCGGAGGGCCTGGAGAACGGCAACTACATCGCGCCCACCGTCTTCGCGGACGTGAAGCCGGAGGCACGGATCTTCCAGGAGGAGATCTTCGGGCCTGTTGTCGCCATCACCCCCTTCGAGGGCGACGACGAGGCGCTGGCTCTGGCGAACGGCGTCAAGTACGGCCTGGCGGCCTATATCTGGACCCAGGACCTGACCCGGGCGCACAACTTTGCACAGAACGTGGAGGCCGGCATGGTGTGGCTGAACAGCCACAACGTCCGGGACCTGCGGACACCGTTCGGCGGCGTTAAGGCCTCCGGCCTGGGCCACGAGGGCGGGTACCGCTCCATCGATTTCTACACCGACCAGCAGGCCGTGCACATCACGCTGGGGAAGGTCCACACGCCCAAGTTCGGCGCCGAAGACGCCAGCAAGATCGACTACTAAGCCCACCCCAGTCGGGTCCTGAAACCCACTAAGCACTGAACACCAGCAACCCCTGACTCGAAGAGGAGCACCTCCCATGTCCACCGAAATCCCCAAGCCCTCCGTCCCCGCCCCCGACATTGTCCGCTGCGCCTACATGGAACTGGTGGTCACCGACCTGGCCAAGTCCCGCGAATTCTATGTGGACGTCCTGGGCCTGCACGTGACAGAGGAAGACGAGAACGTCGTCTACCTGCGTGCCTTCGAGGAATTCATCCACCACAACCTGGTGCTGCGCCAGGGCCCGGTGGCCGCCGCCGCCGCCTTCGCCTACCGGGTGAAGTCGCCCGCCGAGGTCGACGCCGCCGAGGCCTACTACAAGGAACTGGGCTGCCGGACCGAACGCCGCGCCGGCGGCTTCACCAAGGGCATCGGCGACTCCGTCCGCGTGGAGGACCCGCTGGGCTTCCCCTACGAATTCTTCTACGAGGTGGAGCACGTGGAGCGTCTGACCCAGCGCTACGACCTCTACAACGCCGGCGAACTGGTGCGCCTGGACCACTTCAACCAGGTCACCCCCGACGTGCCCCGCGGCCGGAAGTATCTGGAGGACCTGGGCTTCCGCGTATCCGAAGACATCAAGGATTCCGACGGCGTCACCTACGCGGCGTGGATGCACCGCAAGCAGACCGTGCACGATACCGCCCTGACCGGTGGTGACGGCCCGCGCATGCACCACGTGGCCTTCGCCACCCATGAGAAGCACAACATCATCCAGATCTGCGACAAGATGGGCGCGCTGCGCATCTCGGACCGGATCGAACGCGGCCCCGGCCGGCACGGCGTCTCCAATGCGTTCTACCTCTACATCCTGGACCCGGACGGCCACCGCATCGAGATCTACACCCAGGACTACTACACCGGTGACCCGGACAACCCCACCGTCACCTGGGACGTGCACGACAACCAGCGCCGCGACTGGTGGGGCAACCCGGTGGTCCCGTCCTGGTACACCGAGGCTTCCCTGGTACTGGATCTGGACGGCAATCCGCAGCCTCTGGTGATCCGCGAGGACAAGTCGGAAATGGCTGTCACCGTCGGCGCCGATGGTTTCTCATACACGCGCGAACCGGGTGAGGAACGGGGTTTCAAGGTAGGCTCCCAGCTCTAGCTCAGAACCTAGATACGGCGTATGAGGCCAAGGCCCCCGGGAGCGGCTTCGGGCGCCCGCGAAGCGGGCGGGGGGCCTTGGCCTCATGCGCTCCGGCCCACCAGACAAGGGACATTGAATGCTTGACGAGAACACCATCACTGCTATTGCGGACGAACTGGTCGAAGCCGGGCGTTCGCGCACTCCCGTGCCCCGGCTGACGTCGCGCTATCCGGAGATGACCGTGGAGGACTCCTACCGGGTGCAGAACCTGTGGCGGCAACGCTGCGAGGAAAACGGCCGGACGCTGGCCGGACGCAAGATCGGACTGACATCCAAGGCAATGCAGTACGCCACCGGCATTACGGAACCGGACTACGGAATCATCTTCGGTGACATGGTGCTGGAAAACGGCTGCACCGTGGCCTGGAACCAGTACTCGCATCCCCGGATCGAGGTGGAGCTGGCGTTCCTGCTCAAAGAGGACATCAGCGGCCCCGGCGCCACCCTATTCGACGTCCTCAAGGCCACCGAGTACGTGGTTCCGGCCCTGGAGATCCTGGATTCGCGGATAGAGATGGAGGGCCGGACCATTGTGGACACCATCAGCGACAATGCCGCGATGGGCGCCATGGTGGTGGGCGGCAACCCCGTCCGGCCGCAGGACATCGATCTGCGCTGGGTGGCTGCGATCCTGTACAAGAACCAGACGGTGGAGGAAACCGGCGTCGCTGCCGGTGTCCTCAACCATCCGGCTGCAGGGGTTTACTGGCTGGCCAACAAGATCGCCGCGCACGGAGACCGGCTCAAGGCAGGCGAGCTGATCCTGGCCGGCTCCTTCACCCGGCCGATGTGGGTCCATCCGGGCGACACCGTCTTTGCCGACTACGGAGCGTTGGGAACCATCACATGCCGATTCGAGTAGAACCGGACAGGTCCTTTCGGGACGCCCTCACGGCCGCAGACCGGCCGCTGGCCGGCATGTGGGTCTGCTCCGGCAGCCCGCTGATGGCCGAAATCTGCGCCGGCGCCGGGCTGGACTGGCTGCTGATCGACGCCGAGCACAGCCCCAACGGGCTGGAGTCCATCCTCGCGCAACTGCAGGCTGTACGCAGCTACCCGGTCACCGCCGTCGTCCGTCCGCCCTTCAACGACGCAGTGCTGATCAAGCAGTACCTGGACCTGGGCGCGCAGACACTGCTGATCCCCATGGTCCACGACGCCGACGATGCCGCGGCCGCGGTCGCCGCCGCGCACTACCCGCCGCGCGGGATCCGCGGTGTCGGGTCCGCCCTGGCACGGTCGGCCCGCTGGAACCGCATCCCGGACTATCTCACCCGGGCCTCGGACACCATCACCCTGATCGTCCAGATCGAATCCGCGCAGGCCGTGCAGAACGTGGCGGCCATCGCCGGCACCGACGGCATCGACGCCATCTTCGTCGGACCCTCGGACCTGGCCGCCTCAATGGGACTGATCGGCCAGCAGGAACACCCAGAGGTGGTCGCCGCCGTCGAGCATTCCATCCGTGCGGCCAAGGACGCTGGGAAACCGGTAGGCGTGAATGCCTTTGCCGAACCCACGGCACGCCGTTACCTTGACGCCGGCGCTGACTTCATCCTGGTCGGAGCCGACGTTGCGCTGCTGGCCCGCGGCAGCGAGGCCCTGGCCGGCACCTATGTCCCCAGCGAGCCCGGGGGACCCGGCGCCACGGCCAGCTACTAGTCCCCCTAACTACTAGTCCCCCCAGTTCCGGGGACCCGGAATCCGTCCCGCAGCCATGGCGACCTTGACCAGGTCACCATAGCTGCCGGATGGATCCGCCGGAGGCAACCATCGGTCCGGACGGCCGGAGTACTCTGGAAGAGTCAGGCCAGACCTGCCACCGGAACCACCATGACGCGACGATTTGCAGACCGGACGGATGCGGGAGAACAGCTGGGCGTGGCGCTGCCGCAGTTCATCGGACGGCAGGACGCCTTGGTGCTGGGCCTTGCCCGCGGCGGCGTTCCGGTAGCCCGCACCCTGGGCGACGTTCTGGGGCTGCCCGTCGGCGCCGTGGTGGTGCGCAAGCTGGGGGTTCCCGGACATTCGGAAACGGCCTTCGGCGCCTTGGCCTGGTTCCAGGGCCGCGTGGTTCGCCAACTCAATGACCCTTTTGTGCAGACCCTGCTGGCCAGTGGCATTGAGCAGGCGGCGCTGGATCTGGTGCAGGAGCAGCAGACCGCAGAGTTGCTGCGGCGGGCGCAGAGCTACCCCGCCCCGAGGGGCAGCGTGGAGGGGCTGACCGTCCTGCTGGCCGACGACGGCCTGGCCACCGGGGCAACTATGTGCGCGGCGGTCCGGGCCGTGCGCACCGGTGGTCCCGCAGCCATTGTCGTGACCGTACCGGTGGGATCCATGGAGGCCTGCCGTGCCGTCTCCGCCGTGGCGGATTCCCTGGTCTGCCTGCAGATCCCCGGCCGCTTCGGCGCGGTCGGGGCGTTCTACCACCACTTTGACCAGGTCTCCGATGAGGAGGTGCTGGCCCTGCTGCAGGCCCGCGCCTGAGCAGGGTCTCTCCACAGAAGGAACTCCCCGGCGGGCAGGATGGACGCCTGGCAGGAACTCCCTCCGGGCAGGGCTGCGGACCAGCAGAACTACGGCGGGTTCGCCTGCTGCCACGATCAGGGGTGACCGCCCCCGGCAGCCGCTAGGCCGGGTCGTTGAGCTTGAACCCCACCTTGATCTGGGCCTGGTAATGCTCGATTTTGCCGTCCCTGATATGGCCGCGGACCTGGACCACTTCGAACCAGTCCAGGTTCTCCAGTGTTTTGTTGGCCCGGTCAACTGCGTTGGCAATGGCGTCGTCGGAACTGTTCGTCGAACTCCCCACGACCTCGATAATGCGGTAGGTGTTGCCAGTCATCTTCATCTCCTGGAGTTGTTGGCACGTGCAATGGTCTAATTGCCCGGATCCCGGCGGCTAGGGCGAGATCTGGTCCAGCGGCCGGTTCCGGGTATGGGCAGTGAACTGGACCAGGATCGCGGCCACCACCAGGAACACGGAGATCAGGAGCAGCGCGCCCAGAATCGACAGCTGCGGCAGGATCGGCGCAATCACCAGCACGCCGATACCGCCGCCCAGGTGCCCCACGCCATCGACCAGGGCGAAGCCCGTAGTCCGCGCGCGGGTGGGAAAGCTCTCCGCCGTCATCGCATAGGTGGGCGAGACCCAGAGGTTGAAGCCGGCGAAGATCAGGGCCGCACCGATAAAGGTGAGGCTGATGTTGGTGCCCGCCAGGGCCACCAGGAATGCCCCGCCCAGGGTCACGACGGCGGCAATCGGCAGCCAGTACCGGCGCTCCAGCTTCTCGACCAGGAAGGACATCACCACCGCCTCGGCCACGAATCCGATGGTTCCCACAGCTGCGATGACTCCGGCCTCCGGCGGCGGATAGTTCAGGGAGGTCAGCACGCTGGTGAAGCCGGAGGCGTAGGCGTACACCGTAATGTAGCCGATGAACCACATGACAAAGAGCAGCACAATCCGCCGCCGGTACAGCGGGCTGGAGAACAGGTCCCGGTAGGGAATTTTCGACGGCGGGAGGATGGTCGCGGAGGCAACCTCCGGTTCCGGTGCCGGCAGCGGGCCGTGCCGTTCGGCCCGCCGCTCCATGGCCACGACAATCCGGTCCGCCTCCTCGGTCCGGCCCTGGCCGATCAGCCAGCGCGGCGACTCCGGCAGTTCAAACCGCAGCAGGATGGCTATCACGGCCAGCAGGGCGCCGATCCCGTACATCCAGCGCCAGCCGTTTTCAAAGCCCGGACCCGCTACCGCGAACGGCAGCCCCAGCGGCCACGGGGTCGCGGGGGTGGTCAGCAGCAGCCCCAGCCAGATGCCGAAGAACGCGCCCAGCGCGGACATGATGAAGATGATGGTGGTGAACTTGGCCCTGGCCCGCCGCGGTGCAACCTCATTGATGTACGTGTTGACGATGGCCAGGTCCGCACCGATGCCGATACCGGTGATGATCCGGGCGATGTTGAAGTTGACGAAGTCCCCCGCGAAGGCGTTGTAGAGGGACCCCAGGCCGGTGATCAGCATGGTGATCAGCAGCATGTTCCGCCGACCGATCTTGTCAGCCACCGGGCTGAGCACCAGCGTACCCACCACATAGCCCAGCAGGTTAAGCACCACCGGCAGCGGCAGGTCCCCGAGCGCATTTTCCGGGGTGCAACCCGGGTTCAGGGCGATACAGGTCTGGATGAAGGAAACGTTGATATCGAAGATGTCATAGAACGTGAACAGAAAACCCAGCCCGATAATCCCGATAAAGGTGTAGGACAGGGACCAGACCTGCAGCCGCTCCAGGCGTGCGACGATCAGCTGTCCCTGCGGAGATGCGACTTCCCGTGAGGCGGTCATTTTTGCCTGCTTCTCCCAGCGGTCACCGGCGGTGTCCTTGGCACTAATAACTGTCCCACCAACGCATCGAAAGCGGTATGCCCTAACAGCGGAGTTCGATTCGACGTTGGCCTCTTTTGGCCACCATTGGAGGAACCTGTAGGTACGAGCAACAGCAGGACGCCATGCTCGGCCACCATAGCCAGCGACATCACCATCAGCCGCCTTGCCGCGGACCAACGACGGCAGCCGGAACAGAAACGGCGACGGCGCCGCCCTCCGCAGCTTCGCGGGGACGGCGCCGTCGGGCAGCGGGAGGCCGAGGGCCGGTCCCGCCGCGCGGACGAGTTACTTCACGGGTTGCTTGGCGGCTCCGACGCCCAGGTCGGCGCCACGGGTTTCCTTCACGAACGAGACGCCCACGAAGGAGATCACGCACAGCACCATGATGTAGATGGCGATCGATCCGGACCACTTGGTCTGGTTCAGCAGCGCCTCCGAGATCAGCGGCGCGAACGCTCCGCCCACAATGGCACCGAGCGCGTAGCCGATGGACACGCCGGAGTAGCGCACGTTGACCGGGAACATCTCCGCGTACATGGCGGACATCGGGCCGTAGGAGAGGCCCAGTCCGACGGTGAGCAGGAACAGAGCGATGCCGTACATCCAGATGTTCTTCGTATCGATCATCAGGAACAGCGGGATCATCCAGACAAAGACCAGGATGTAGCCGATCTGGAAGGTCCGTACGCGGCCCAGCTTGTCGGAGAGCCGGCCGCCGTACATGGTGAAGATGAGCCAGCCGAAGGAGGCCAGCATGGTGGCGAAGAGCACCGCGGCGGGATCCATCTTCAGCGTCTTCTGGGCGTAGCTGGAGAAGAAGGCGATCAGCAGGTAGCCCGCCGCGTTGTTCGCGATGAAGATGAGCGCGGTGAGGACAACCTGTTTGGTGTTGTGCCGGAACAGCTCCGCCAGAGGAGCGGAGGATTCGCGCTTGCGCTCGGCCAACTCCTTGAAGACGGGGCTTTCGCTGACGGACTTCCGGATGAAGTAGCCCACCACGATCAGCACCACGGAGATCAGGAACGGCACGCGCCAACCCCAGGCCTTGAACTGGTCCGCGCTCATGGTCAGGCGCAGCACGAAGAGCAGCAGGGTGGCCAGGATCATGCCCACCGGCACGCCGATCTGCGGGTACGCGCCCCAGAAGCCGCGCTTGTTCACCGGCGCGTGTTCCACGGCCATCAGCGCGGCGCCGCCCCACTCACCGCCGGCGGAGAAGCCCTGGACCACGCGGAGCAGGATCAGCAGGATGGGCGCCCAGACGCCGATGGCACCGTAGGTGGGCAGCAGGCCGATCAGCGCGGTGGCGGAGCCCATCATGACCAGCGTCAGCACCAGCATGGCCTTGCGGCCCAGCCGGTCCCCCAGGTGGCCGGCGACGATGGCGCCCAGCGGGCGGAACAGGAAGCTGATGCCGATGGTGGCCCAGGAGGCCAGCTGCGCCCCGGTGTCCCCCAACGGGCCGAAGTACAGCGAGCCGAAGACCAGGCCTGCGGCCTGGGCAAAGATGAAGAAGTCGTACCACTCGATGGTGGTGCCGATCATGGTACCGGCGACGACCCTGCGGTCTTCGGCGGACATCCGCTGGGGCGTTTGGCGGCCCATGGCAGAGGTGGTGGACATAGCTACTCCATTGTCTTAGGTGCGAGGTGGTTCACCATGCGAGTGAATGAACGGTTTAGGTGTTGCAGGTACTTACCGACAGAACGGTCAGTTAGTAACAGAGGATACTACTGGACGTGACGCTGGACACGCCACCGCGCCCTCGGCGTGTCCGTATGCCGTAATGCGGCGCCGGGCGGTTTAGTCCTCGCGGGCCAGGAATTCCCGGATACGCCCACGGACGGGCTCCCGGTCGTAGCTGCTGACCAGGGCACCGGCCATCCTCACCGGGTCACCAAAGAAGAAGTATTCGTACAGCGACTGGCGGCCGGAGAAGCCGGAGATGGAGGCGTCAAAGGCCAGCCTGAACAGCCGGACCCGCTCCGGGCCGGTAAGGGTCTTGCCCTGCAGGTACATCTCGATGTCCGCCCGCGCCTCGGAGTTGACGTCCGCCTCGCCCGGCAGCGCCATCAGACCCGAGGCGGAGAATTTGCGGATGATCTGCGGGAAGCGCTGGGCGATCTTGGGGTACCAATTCCGCGCGGCGTTCAACGTCGTCCACTTAGGCAACATCACGCCGTCGTCGTTCAACGCCGCGTCCACCTCGGAGGCGCGGACCAGCGCCTTGCCGATTTCGACGTCGACAATCAGCTCGGCCAGGTCCTCTTGGATGTGCTGGAAGCCGTCGATGCCAATCGAGGCGGCCAGCTCGGAGGCAAGGCCCAGGAAGAACTCGCTCTTGGCGATGGTCCGGGTGACGACCTGGTGCGTCATCAGCTGCCCGGCGCCGGTCTCGGAGTAGAAGCCGTTGCACAGGTCCGGGTGGCCAAGCATGAAGATGCGCTCGTTCGGGACGAAGACGTTGTCGAAGATGGCGACGGCGTCCATCTCCTCGTAGCGGCTGGCCAGCGGCTCGTCGTGCGTTCCGCCGCCGTTGTACAGCGACCCACGGCAGAGGTAGCGCAGGCCGGGGACGTCATTGGGGATGGCGAAGGCATAGGAATACGCAGCATCCTCCGGCGTGCCGCGCAGCACTGTGGAGGGGAAGACCAGCAGCTCGTCCGCGATCGGGGCGATGGTGGCCAGCATGCGTGCGCCGTGGATGACGATGCCGTCCTCGCGCTCCTGGACGATCCGGGCCGAAAGCTGGCCGCCGAGCTGTTCGGAGCCGGAGACGGAGCGGTTGACCTGTGGCGGGATCAGCGTGTGCGTGGCCAGCAGGTCGTTTTCGCGGGCGTACTCGTAATACCTGCGGATGTTTTCGCCGAAGCTGGGATCGGCCTGCGAGAACCATTTCTGCGCGGTGCTCAGCGCGGTCAGCGAGGAGTTCATGTAGTCGCCCGTGCGGCCCAGGAAGCCGTGCGAGTACTCGGCCCACGTGGAGATCGCGGCGCGCCTGCGCTGCAGGTCCTCCACCGTCCTAGGCACCAGGAAGGAGGCGTTGACCAGGTCGCCGGTGGTCGGCGAGGTGTAGGTCAGCGCCTCCTGGTACTTCGGATCGTGCTGCATGTCGAAGAGCCGGGCGTAGGAGCGCGCCACATTGCGGAACGCCGGATGCTCGGCCACCTTCCCGTGAACGGCTTCACCGTCGATCATCACATGCGGACTCATCGCGTTGAGTTTGTCCAGGTATTGTGCGCCGGTACGAATACCCATGGGATCGGACCACCTTCTCCTGTCTTGTTCGCCTGTGGTGATTGTTGCTGATTGGGGGGCCGGCGGGCTCGAACGACGACGGCGTCAGAGCAGGTTTTCGACGCCCAGTTGGCTTTCCGGGATGGTGGTGAAGCGGCTGTTGGCGAAGGCGAGCGCATCGCCGTTGCGGTAGTTGAAGTCCACCACCTCGCCGAGGTACAGGGTATGGTCGCCGCCGGCGTAGGCGGCCCACGGCTTGCATTCGAAGAATGCCAGCACATTGGAGAGCCGGGGTGCCACCTGGCCTTCCACCCAGAGCGGTTCCCGGCCGGGCTTGCCGGCAAAGTGCATCGCCAGCGGCTGCTGCTCGGCGCCGAGGATATTGACAGTGAAGGGCCGCTCGGCCAGCTCGTCATGGGCCTTGGCGGACTTGGCAATGCTGACCAGCACCAGCGGCGGGTCCATCGAAACGGAGGTGAAGGAGTTGACCGTGATCCCGTGGCGCTTGCTGACGCCGTCGAACGTCACGATCGCAACGCCGGTGGCGAAGCGGCCCAGGCTGCCGCGGAAGTGGTGGGCACGCGGCGCCATGGTGCTGAAGGAACGCGCCGGCGTGGGAACGGCGGAGCCTGCTCCTGGTTTGGCGATCATTTATGATTCCTGTACTTCTGCCGTATCCTGCCGCCGCAGAGTTCCCTGCCGCCACGAAGCCCTCTGGTGCCGCTAAATTCTTGCTGCCGCTGGGGTCTCTGAAGCCGTTGAGTTCTCTATTCGAACGACGTACTCTACTATGGAACTATAATTCACGCCGAGCGCGGGGCACAAGACCGGGCACAAAACAAAGGAGGCCGGGATGGCTGAAGGTACCAGCCCCTCCCAGACGCTCTCGCGCGGACTGCGTGCCCTGGAAATCCTCGCGGAATCCCCCACCGCACTCTCTATCGCGGACCTGTCAGCAGCCTTGGGGGTGCACCGCTCCATTGCCTACCGGATTCTGCGCACGCTGGAAGACCATTCCCTGGTGGTGCGCGACGACGGCGGCCGCCTATTGCCGGGTGCGGGACTGGCCGTGCTGGCGCGGGGCGTCTCCCGTGACCTGCAGTCGGCGGCCCTGCCCGAGCTGACGCGGCTCTCCGAGGAACTGCACATGACTGCGTTCGTGGGTGTCTGGGACCGGCAGGACTGCGTGACCCTCGTCACCGTCGAGCCCCGCCACTCCGGCGCGGCCCTGGCCCAGCATCCCGGAACCCGACACCCGCTGGGCTTCGGCGCCCCCGGCATTGCGATCCAGTCCACGATGACCGAGACGCGGTGGCACGAACTGACCTCCGGACAGCCCTACCGTGCCGAGGCTCGCAGGGCCCGGTCACTGGGCTACGCCGAGAGCCACGATGAGGTGATCCCCGGAGTGACCTCCATTGCCGCCCCCATCAACGTCCCCGGACACCGCCCAGCCGCCCTCGCCGTCGTGTATATCCGCACGGACCAGCAACCGGAGCA
>DATIMB010000110.1:0-9560 GCA_035475875.1 Micrococcaceae bacterium | reverse complement strand
AGGATCCACTGCAGCCCACGATGGTCAGCCTCATGGCCGCTGCCCGCGTCCGGTGTCCTGCGCGGTTTCCTGCGCCGGAAGCACAAAATTGGAGATCCGTGGGGCCGGTCCGGCGGCCTGCGCCGCGGCGACCATCTCCGGAGTGATCCTGGCCATCGAACCGGTGGGATAGTGGGCCGAGACATGGTCCACCTGTTCCACGGTGAGTACCTCCGGTCCCAGGAACCGCCGGGCCAGGGCGCCGAAGCTGGCCGCATCCCCGGTGGAGACAAAGTTGTGCCGCGGCGCAGGGGACCCGGTGCGCTCCAGGTCGTGGCCCACCAGTGCCTTGTAGACGTCCTTGGCGGTCTCCTCCGCGCTGGAAACCAGCGTCACGCCGTCGCCCATCACGAAGGAGATCACGCCCGTCAGCAGCGGATAGTGCGTGCAGCCCAGCACCAGCGTGTCCACGCCGGCGGCCTTCAGCGGCGCCAGGTAGGCCTGAGCGGTGGAGAGCAGCTGCGGCCCGGCGGTGATGCCGGATTCCACGAAGCGGACGAAGTCCGGGCACGCCACGGAGGTGATCTCCAGGTCCGGAGCAGCGGCAAAGGTGTCCTCATAGGCCCGGGACCCGACTGTCGCGGAGGTGCCGATGACCCCGACTCGGCCGGTCCGGGTGGCCGCGACAGCACGCCGGACGGCCGGCTGGATCACCTCGATGACGGGAATTCCGTAGCGCGCGGTGTAGCGTTCCCGGGCGTCGCGCAGCACCGCTGCGGAGGCGGTGTTGCAGGCAATCACCAGCAGCTTCACGCCGGCATCCACCAGTTCGTCCATCACGCCCAGGGCATTGGCGCGGACCTCTGCAATGGGCAGCGGCCCGTAGGGCCCGTTGGCGGTGTCGCCGACGTACAGCACGGATTCGTTGGGTAACTGGTCGATGACGGCCCGGGCAACGGTGAGGCCGCCGACGCCTGAATCGAAAATGCCGATGGGCCGCTCGGCGACGGAACCGGGATGTGCCGGGGCACCATTCGATACTGGGCTCATGATCGTTTCAGGATAGGGTGTCGCGGTCCCGGGAAGGAACTTTTGCGGCCGTATCCTTGGTCACATCCCCGCTCACGTCCGTAGTCACTGCCTTGGTCACGTCGGTGGTCACGTCGGTGGTCACGTCCTCCGGTGTGTTCCATGCCGCTGTGGGTCTTAATGCCCATCCCGGACCGCCTGCAGCATGGCCTGCACCAGGGACTCCTGCAGCCAGGAGACAAAGTTGTAAACCAGGCCCAGATAGCTGTCCACATCCTCGGCCTGCGACCAGTCCTGCATCAGGTGCACCCGTTCCGCATCCGCCTCGTCGCGGATCTGCAGCCGCTCGGCCAGCACCAGCCGGACGTCATTGAGCGCCTTGGCCCATTGCCGGGCCTGCTCCCCGGACAGCACGATCTTCTCCGACTCGAGCCCCAGCGCGGCAGCCCGCAGGGCGCCGATCTTGCCTTCCCGCAGCGAGCGTTCGGTGAGCTGGCGGAACTCCAGCGCGGCGGCGTCGTCGTCCCTGACAGCGTCCGGAAGCAGCCGCTTCAGCGCCGGGTCCGCCGGCACCGTCACGTCCAGGTCCAGGCCGATCAGGGCGGCCAGCGGATCCGCGTGCGCCGCAGTTTCCGGCTCCAGCAGCTCAATGACATCCGCGAAGAGGTTCCGCAGCAGTGCCCGTTCCGTCTCTTCGAGGTGCCCGGTGATCCCCTTGCGGCCGTACTTGAAGGCTCTAGCCACCCTTATTAACCCTTACCGTTGGCATCGTCTTTTTGCACCGTGGCCCACAGGCCATAGCCGTGCATCGCGGCCGCATCCGCTTCCATCTTTTCCTTGCTGCCATGCGCCACGGCGGATTTCCCCTCGGTGTGCACCTGCATCATCAGTTGCTGCGCCTTGGACTCGGTATAGCCAAAGTAGCTCTGGAAGACGTAGCTGACGTAGCTCATCAGGTTCACCGGGTCGTTCCAGATGATCAGCACCCAAGGTATGTCCGGGGAGCTGCGCGGGCGGGTTCGGGATTCCCTGGCCACATCGGGCGCCGTGCTGACGGTCATGTGTTTATTCTAGTGCGGCCGGATTAGAGTGATTTTCGTGACTACCTCCAGCGGCCGCCCCCATCCGGCGACCTCCCTCTACACCGACCACTATGAACTGACCATGCTCGAGGCTGCGCTGCACTCCGGGGCAGCGCACCGCCGCAGTGTCTTCGAGGCATTCGCCCGGCGGCTGCCGGACGGGCGCCGCTATGGCATTGTGGGCGGCACCGGCCGGCTGCTGGAGGGGATCGAGCAGTTCCGCTTCGGCCCGGAACAGCTGGAGTTCCTGGACCGGAACAAAGTGGTCAACGCCCGGACCCTGGCCTGGCTGGCGGACTTCCGGTTCTCCGGCAGTATCTACGGCTACGCCGAGGGCGAGGCCTACTTCCCCTACTCGCCGATCCTGACCGTGGAGGCCAGCTTTGCCGAGGCCTGCATCCTGGAGACCTACGTCCTCTCCGTCCTCAACCACGACAGCGCCATCGCCTCCGCAGCCTCCCGGATGGTGGGGGCCGCCGGAGGCCGTCCCTGCATCGAAATGGGCTCCCGCCGCACGCACGAGGAATCCGCCGTCGCTGCCTCCCGGGCGGCCGTCATCGGAGGCTTTGCCAGCACCTCCAACCTGGAATGCGGGCTGCGCTACGGGGTGCGGACGGTGGGCACTGCCGCACACTCCTTCACCCTGCTCCATGATTCGGAGCGGGAGGCGTTTGCCGCCCAGCTCGCGTCGCTGGGCAAGGGCACCACCTTGCTGGTGGACACCTATGACGTTCCCGCCGCGGTGCGCACCGCGGTCGAACTGGCCGGTCCGGAACTGGGCGGGGTGCGGCTGGATTCGGGCGACCTGCTGGCGCAGGCCCGGGAAGTGCGGGCGCTGCTGGATTCGCTGGGCAACACGCACACCCGGATCACCGTGACCTCGGATCTGGATGAGCACGCGATCGCCGCGCTGGCCGCCGCACCGGTGGATTCCTACGGCGTGGGAACCTCGCTGGTCACCGGCTCCGGCGCACCCACCGCGGGCCTGGTCTACAAGCTGGTCAGCCGCGAAAACGAGGCGGGCGAGTTCATTTCGGTGGCGAAGGCGGCCAAAAACAAGGCGTCCATGGGCGGGCGCAAATACGCCCTGCGGCGGCGGGATCCGCAGGGCACCGCCACGGCCGAGGTCATTGGCATCGGGCATCCGCCACAGGACGACGGCGACGACCGGCCGCTGATGCAGGAATTCATGGCCGACGGCGTGCTGGCGCCGGGCTGGACCGGCAACGAGGGCGTGCTGCGCGCGGTGCGCCGGCACGAGGAATCCTTCGCCGAACTCCCGGGCACCGCCAAGCGGTTGCAGCGCGGCGAGCCCGTGATCCCCACCGAATTCGAGGAAAGCCGCCAGGAGGCACCATGGCACACGCACTGATCATTGTGGACGTCCAGAACGATTTCTGCGAGGGCGGATCGCTAGCGGTGGAGGGCGGGGCGGTGGTGGCGGCGGCCATCAGCGAGACAGTGGACTCCGCCATCGGCTTCGACTATGTGGTGGCCACCCAGGACTGGCACATCGATCCCGGCGCACACTTCTCCGAAACCCCCGACTATATCCGCAGCTGGCCGGTGCACTGCGTGGCCGGCAGCCGGGGCGCGGCACTGCATCCGGAACTGGATACGGAAGGCATCGACGCCTACTTCCGCAAGGGCCAGTACGACGACGGCTACTCCGGTTTTGACGGCGTGCTGGCTCCGGAGGAGGAAGTGGCGCTGGGCGAAGGAGGTGCCGGCGGCTCGGCGGCTGCGGGGGCCGGGGCCGGTGTGGACACGGCGGACGACGACGACGGTCCGGCGGTCTCGCTGGACGACTGGCTGCGCGAGCGGGACGTGGACGAGGTGACAGTCGTGGGCCTGGCCACCGACCATTGCGTGCGTGCCACCGCCCTGGATGCCGTGCAGGCCGGCTACACCACCAGCGTGATCACGGGGCTGACCGCCGGGGTGGACGCCGGAACCACCACCGCGGCCCTGGACCAGATGCGCGATGCCGGGGTCGAACTGCTGCCCTGAGGCGCGGAGCCTGACGCGCCGAGCCCGGGCGTGCTACTTTTTGCCGATGAACCAGCCCTGCAGCTTCTTCAGCCGGTCCTGCAGCTGTTCCTCGTTGGCCTGCGCCACGGCCGGGCCGCCGCAGAGCCGGCGCAGCTCGCTGTGCACCAGCCCGTGCGGCATCCCGGACCGCGCCGACCAGGCGGACACATTCTTGGCCAGCTCGTTGCGCAGGTCCATCAGCATCCGGTGGTCGACGACGGCGGGCGCCGGTGCGGGGCCCGCCCCGGCAGCGCCGGCCGTGCGGCGCTTGCGGTTCTGCTGCTCGGCCTGGCGCTGTTTGAGCAGCACGCCCACCTGGTCGGCGTCCAGCAGGCCCGGAATGCCCAGGAAGTCCAGCTCGTCCTCGCTGCCCAGCTCGCCGCCGGTGCCGAATTCGCCGCCGTCAAAGAGCACCCTGTCAAAGGACGCCTGCGATTCGAGCGCCTCGAACTTGAACTTCTCCAGCGTGTCCGAGCCCTTTTCCTCCCGGTTGGCCGCGAGCATCTCCGCGTCCTCGGTTTCGAATCCGTCCGGGTCGGCCTCCGGGCGGTCCAGGGCGTGGTCCCGCTCCAGCTCCAGCTGGTTGGCCAGGGCCATCAGGTTCGGCACCGAAGGCAGGAAGACGGAGGCCGTCTCCCCGCGCCGCCTGGCCCGGACAAAGCGGCCCACCGCCTGGGCAAAAAACAGCGGCGTCGCGGTGGAGGTGGCATACACGCCGACGGCCAGCCGCGGAACATCCACGCCTTCGGAGACCATCCGCACGGCCACCATCCAGCGCTTCTGCCCGGCCGAGAATTCCTCGATCTTGTGCGAGGCCTTGGCATCATCGGAGAGGATCACCGTCGGGGACTCCCCCGTGATCTTCTTCAGCTGGCCCGCATAGGCGCGCGCGTCGTCGTGGTCCGTGGCGATGACCATAGCGCCCGCGTCGGGGACCGATCGGCGCACCTCGGTGAGCCGCTTGTCCGCCGCGGCCAGCACGGACGGAATCCACTCGCCCATCGGGTTAAGCGCGGTGCGCCAGGCCTGCGAGGTGATGTCCTTGGTCACCGCCGCGCCCAGCGTGGCAGCCATCTCCTCGCCGGCACTGGTGCGCCAGCGCATCTGGCCGGAATAGGCCATGAAGATGACCGGCCGGACCACGTGGTCCTTCAGCGCCTCCCCGTAGCCGTAGGTGTAATCCGCGCGCGAGCGCCGGATCCCCTCCCGGTCCTCGACGTACTCCACGAACGGAATGGCTGCAGTGTCGGAGCGGAACGGGGTTCCGGTGAGCGCCAGCCGGCGCACCGCCGGCTCAAACGCCTCCCGGATCCCGTCGCCCCAGGACAATGCGTCGCCGCCGTGGTGGATCTCGTCCATGATGACCAGGGTCCGGGCGGCTTCGGTCTTGGCCCGGTGCAGCATCGGCTTGCTGGCCACCTGGGCGTAGGTCACGGCCACGCCCATGAATCCGCTGCCGTGCTTGCCGTCCGCGTTCTTGAAGTTCGGGTCGATTGCGACGCCCACCCGGGCAGCGGCGTCGGCCCACTGCCGCTTCAGATGGTCCGTGGGGGTGACGATCGTGACGCGGTTGACCACCCCGCGCTCGATCAGCTCGGTGGCCACGCGCAGTGCGAAGGTCGTCTTACCGGCCCCGGGGGTGGCGACCGCCAGGAAGTCCTGCGGACTGGAGCCGAAGTATTTTTCAATCGCCTCCGCCTGCCAAGCGCGCAGCTTGGGGGCGGTCCCCCAGGCAGCACGCTCCGGGTAGGCCGGAGGAAGTGCCGGACCGCCGAAAAGTGTATCGGTCATCTAGCGCTGTCCCCCCCGCAGGCACGGCAAAGCAGCCCCGGCCCCACCGACCGGGCGCGTACGTGGCACCGCCACCTATTTGTCTGAGCCGGAATTGTCCTTGCCCGGACGAAGGCCATCATAAATGGCCTTGCATTCGGGGCAAACGGGGAACTTCTGCGGGTCGCGTCCCGGCACCCAGACCTTGCCGCAGAGCGCGATCACCGGCTCGCCGGACAGCGCCGACTCCATGATCTTTTCCTTGCGGACATAGTGCGCGAAGCGTTCCCGGTCCCCCGGCTCCACCTCTTGGCGGAGCTCTTCCCGCTCAATGGTGGCAGTAGAAGTACCAGGCCCCTGAGGTTCGCGCATCGGGTCGTTCTCAAACGGGTCTGCTGGCATACTCATGGGTTCCATCTTACCGGTTGCTTCTGGCCGGACCCCGACGCCGGAGGGCCGCTTCCGCGCGTCCCCGCCCGACACGCCGCCGTCCCTCCACCTCCGGCACGCCCCTATCCCCTCCCCCTCCAGCGCGGCGGACCAGCTGCCTGGTCGAGCTGCCTGGTCGCGCTGTCTGATTCAGATTCCCCGGCAGGAAACCAGGGTCAGATGCCCTGCCACTGAGGCTTATTGGCATAGGTGTAGCGGTAGTAGTCCGCGAGCTTCAGGGCCGACGCCGCCGCCTCGTCCAGCAGGATGGTTGCGTGCGGGTGCAGTTGCAGCACCGAGGCCGCGCAGATGGCCGCCACCGGGCCCTCGACGAAGTCGCGCACCGCCTCCGCCTTCTGCGCGCCCGTGGCCACCAGCACCACGTGCCGGGCATCCATGATGGTGCCCAGCCCCTGGGTGACGACATGGTGCGGGACGTCCTCAATCCGGTCGAAGAAGCGGGCGTTGTCCTGCCGTGTCTGTTCGATCAGCGTCTTGATCCGGGTCCGGGACGCCAGCGAGGAGCCCGGTTCGTTGAAGCCTATGTGCCCGTCTGTCCCCACGCCCAGGATCTGCAGGTCCACCCCGCCCAGGGCGCGGATGGCATCCTCATAGGCCTGGCAGGCGGCGGGAATGTCCTCCGCGCTTCCGTCCGGACCGTGCACGTTCTCCGGTTTGATGTCCACCCGGTTGGTGAACTCGCGCCGGATCACCTCCCGGTAGGACTCCGGGTGCCCCGCCGGCAGTCCCACGTATTCGTCCAGCGCAAAGCCATGTGCTTCGGAAAAGCCCAGCCCTTCCTCACTGTGCCGGCGCGCCAGCTCATCGTAGACCGGAAGGGGCGAGGAGCCCGTGGCCAGACCGAGCACGGCGTTGGGCTTGCGGCGAACCAGTGCCTCGATGGCATCGGCGGCCAGAGCCCCTATTTCTTTGCTGCCGGGGAGGATGACGACCTCCATGACCACGACCTTTCCTAGACCCGGGGCTGCCGGGATGCTCGGCTTGACTCGCAGGACACGTGACGCGCTGCAACGATCTTATGGCTTCGAAGATATCCCATGTCCCACAAGCAGTCGAGCGGGCAGGAGCGGGCTCAGGCGTCCTTGGTCAGCGCCAGCAGCAGTTCAGGAGCGCGTCGGTCGTACACCCGGCCGCCCATCCTGATGCCCAGCACCAGCAGCACGGCCCCCAGCAGCAGGCCCACCGGCAGGGCAATCCAGGCCAGCAAAGGCTGGCGGGTCGCCAGCGCCACGATCACCAGGACCAGTTCCGGCAGGACCAGCAGCCCCAGCCCGCCGAAGCCGGCAAACTGGGTGAGCATGGTTGCGAGGTTGTTGCCCGGCCGGGATTTGAAGGGGCTGTCCCCCGGCGCGGCCACATTGAAGGTGAACAGGGCGGAGAAGACGCTGGCCAGGCCCAGTCCGCTCATCACCAGCCCCAGGGTCAGGCCCAGCAAGCCGGGCAGGTAGGCCCAGGAATTGTTCACCGCCGTACCGGCAACGGTGTAGACCAGACCGAGCGGCACAGCCAGCACCGCGCAGGCCAGAGCCCGGCCAGCCCGGTCGGCCACGCCGTCAACTCCGGTCGCGACATGCAACGCAAAGGCCGTGTTGTCATAGGAGACATCGGAGGAGACGGACCATACGAGCAGGAACACCGCGATGGCGCCGGCGAAGTCCAGCGCCAGCAGCGAACCGGTCTTCAGGCCGCTGACCATGAAGACCAGCGGAAGAACAGGTGCAATGACCAGCCCGGCGGTGTAGCGCGGGTCGCGGAACCAGTACGTCAGGCAGCGGGCGGCCACCGCGCCGGTGGGCGTTGCGGGGAAGTACTGGAAGAACCCCAATTTTCCGCCGCTTCGGCTGATACCGCCGCTGTGGGCCGGTGAGACCAGCGCCTTGGCCAGGCTGACCTTCCACAGCCAGACCAGCAGTGCAAAGGTGGCCGCGGCAATGACGAACTTCGCCGCCGCCTGCCCCGCGTTGCCGCCGGCGATGTCCGCAGGGACGGACCAGGCGGCCCCGAGCGGCGTCCAGGACATGGTCTGGGCCAGCGAGGGCAGGAATTCGCCGAAGTTGCGGATCCCCTGCGTGACGCTGGCGATGATCGGGCCCAGCAGCACCAGCGGCACGATCAGGATCACCCCGCTGACGTCCTTGAAACGCCGTGAGGCTGCCAGGTTAGTGCTGGCCGAGGTCATGGCCCGGGAGGCCACGATGCAGGTCAGGACCGCCAGCACCGAGCAGACCAGCGCTGCGGCCAGAGCCAGCGGGTTCCGCGACCAGGTGCCCAGTGTGCCCAGCGAGGCCAGCAGCGTGATCGCCCCCGGCACGCCCAGGAAGCCGGAGAGCGCCAGGCCGGCAAGGAGCTGGCGCATCGGGATGGCGAAGGTCACGAAGCGGGCCGGGTCCAGGGTCATGTCGACGCCGGCGGTCAGCACCGGGACCACGAGCCAGCCCAGCACGACGGCGGAGCCGGCCAGCACGACGACGGTCTTGGCCAGCTGGACGTCGGCTGCGCCGAGCAGGATCAGCCCGGTGATGGCCATCACCAGCACGCCGAGGCCATACAGGGCACCGATGATGATGCCCACCAGCTGCATCGGGCTGCGCCGGAGCGAGTTACGCAGCAACGCCAGTTTCAGCCTCAGGAGGTGTGCAACCATGACAGCCCCTCGGTCTTGGTGCGCCCGCCCACCAGCTCCACGAACCTGTCCTCCAGGCTGGCTCCGGCCCGCACCTGCTCCACGGTTCCGGCCGCGAGCACGTTTCCGCCGGCAATGACCGCCACGTGGTCGCACATCCGCTGGACCAGGTCCATCACATGGCTGGAGACAATGACGGTGCCGCCGCTGGCCACGTAGCCGTCCAGGATGTCGCGGATGTTGGCAGCGGAGATCGGGTCCACCGACTCGAACGGCTCGTCGAGCACCAGCAGCCGCGGGGCATGGATCAGCGCGGAGGCCAGCGCGATCTTCTTGGTCATACCGGCCGAATAGTCCACCACCAGGGTGCCGGCGTCCTTGGCCAGGTCCAGGGCTTCGAGCAGATCCCGGACCCGTTCGGCCACCGTGCCGCGGTCCATCCCGCGCAGCAGCCCGGCATAGGTGACCAGCTGCTCGCCGGACAGCCGGTCGAAGAGCCGTACGCCGTCGGGCAGGATGCCCATCAGCTTCTTGGCTTCCAGCTGGTGTTCCCAGACGTTCACCCCGTGCACCCAGACCTCGCCGTAGTCCGGCCG
>DATIMB010000109.1:0-4783 GCA_035475875.1 Micrococcaceae bacterium | reverse complement strand
TTCCTGATAGGTCATGGGACTGCGCGGAACGGAGCCGGGACCCCGGTAGTCCGGGATGCCGGAATCGGTGCTGAGACCGGCTCCCGTCAGGATGGCGAGCCGGAGTCCTGTGAGCAGGTCCGTGATCTTCCCGAGCGCGGCAAGCTCAATCGGGGACGGGCGTGGCAGTGCAGCGGCGGCAGGGTTGGCCGGCCCGCGGGCGAATCCGGTCAGACCCACGCCGACCGGCTGGCGCTCAGTGGCCATTGCTCGCCAACTGCGCCAGGGCCTCCCGGTAGCGTTCCAGCGGCCGGGGCTGTCCCACGGGCGTGCTGAAGGATGCGCGCAGCACGCCTGCGGCATCAATGATGAAGGTTCCGCGCTCCGCCATGCCGCGCTGAGTGTTGAAGACGCCGTAGCGCCGGGCCACCTCGCCGTGCGGCCAGAAGTCTGCCAGCAGGTCGAATTCCAGCCCTTCGGCCTGGGCATAGGCACGCAGGGCATATTTGCTGTCTACGGATACCGCCAGGACACGCGCCTGCGCCGTCGCGAACTCGGCCAGGTTGTCCCGCAGCTGGCACAGCTCTCCGGTGCAGATACCGGAAAAGGCAAACGGATAGAAGACGACGACGACGGTCCCTCCCCGCAGCGCGCTGAGCGCGACCGGCTCACCGTACTGGTTGGGCAGGACGAAGTCGGGGGCGGCTTCCCCCACCGCCGGGGTGCTGGCGGGCTCTGTCACTTCTTCTTGCGTGGGACCAACCGGGTGGCGGCCCAGTCCGCCGACACTCCGACACTGGAGGTCGAATGAAGCCCGGCCGTGGGTGCCGCTTCCTGGATTTCGGCCGGAGGAACATACCCGTCCCGTCCGGACTTGGGCGTGAGCACCCAGACGACACCGCCGTCTTCCAGGGTGGTTAGCGAGTCAACCAGGGCATCAACCAGATCGCCGTCGTCCGAGCGCCACCACAGGATCACAGCGTCCACCACATCGTGATCATCTTCGGATAGCAGCTCGGAGCCAGTCAGGTCCTCAATGCTGTCGCGCAGGTCGAAGTCAACGTCGTCGTCGTAACCGAACTCCTGAATCAGATCCCCATCTTTGAAACCCAATTTGCCCGCCACATTTGCCACTGTGCCGGCGTCGGCCTCGCTCACTGTTGTCCTCCTGCTCGCCACGCTTGCGCGCTCTATCGGTTGCCTAGTACTGCAATTAGAAACGTACTGCTATTAAAAACGCATCCGACGACGACGTACACGCCTATGCGGGTGCCTCGTGTCGTGATTTGCGTTACTACCAGCCAACACCCTAACCGGCCCTGCATCAAGCCGGGACCGGTCCTTGGTCCCATTGTGGCGCATCCTGGCGCCACAATTCGTGAGCACAAGCGGGTGTGCCGGAAGGCCCTCCCGGGAGGACCGGGCGGCAGCCCGTGGCCCGGCTACGCATCGGCGCCACCCGCGGACTAGAGTGTTGGTGGACGCCTGGAGCCACAGCTACGGGCGCAAGACATTGCCTTTTGAGAGAGGTTGGACGTGGCTGCAGGAGAAGAAAACTCCCACATCCTGAGCGGGCTAACTAACCAGCTGCCTGATAGGGATCCCGAAGAGACGGCGGAGTGGGTTGAGTCCCTTGATTCGCTGATCCGGGAGCAGGGTACCGAGCGTGCCCAATACATTATGCGTTCGCTGCTGCAGCGGGCCGGGGCGCAAAGCGTCGGTGTGCCGATGGTGACCACCACCGACTACGTCAACACCATCCCGGCGGACCAGGAACCGGATTTCCCGGGCGATGAGGAAATCGAACGCAAGTACCGCGCCTGGCTGCGCTGGAATGCCGCGATCATGGTGCACCGCTCGCAGCGGCCCGACATCGGCGTCGGCGGACACATCTCCACCTATGCCGGAGCGGCGACCCTGTATGAGGTCGGCTTCAACCACTTCTTCCGCGGCAAGGACCACCCCGGCGGCGGGGACCAGGTCTTCTTCCAGGGCCACGCCTCCCCCGGCATGTATGCACGGGCCTTCATGGAGGGACGGCTTTCCGAGGAGGACCTGGACGGCTTCCGGCAGGAAAAGTCCCGCGCCCCGCACGGTCTCTCCTCATACCCGCACCCACGGCTGATGCCGGACTTCTGGGAATTCCCCACGGTCTCGATGGGCATCGGGCCGATGAACGCGATCTACCAGGCCCAGTCCAACCGGTACCTGCACAACCGCGGCATCAAGGACACGGCCGACCAGCACGTCTGGGCGTTCCTGGGCGACGGCGAAATGGACGAGCCCGAGTCACGCGGCCTGCTCCAGCTCGCCGCCAATGACAAGCTGGACAACCTGACGTTCGTGATCAACTGCAACCTGCAGCGCCTGGACGGACCGGTGCGCGGCAATGGCAAGATCGTCCAGGAACTGGAGGCCTTCTTCCGCGGTGCCGGCTGGAACGTTATCAAGGTGCTTTGGGGCCGGGAGTGGGACGACCTGCTGGCCAAGGACACCGACGGGTCGCTGGTGAAGGTCATGAACACCACCGTGGACGGGGACTACCAGACCTATAAGGGCGAGTCCGGCGGCTTTGTCCGGGACCACTTCTTCGGTCAGACCCCCCAGACCAAGGACATGGTCGCGGACCTGAGCGATGACCAGATCTGGAACCTCAAGCGCGGCGGGCACGACTACCGCAAGGTCTACGCCGCCTACAGGGCCGCCACCGAGTTCAAGGGCAAGCCGACCGTCATCCTGGCGCACACCGTCAAAGGCTACGGGCTGGGCAAGCACTTCGAGGCCCGCAACGCCACGCACCAGATGAAGAAGCTGACGCTGCAGGACCTCAAGGACTTCCGCGACCACCTGCGCATCCCGATCACCGATGAGCAGCTGGAAAAGGATCTGTACCATCCCCCGTACTTCCACCCGGGAATGGATTCACCGGAAATCAAATACCTCATGGAACGCCGCGCCAAACTCGGCGGGTTCCTCCCGGAGCGCCGGTCCAAGCACACGGCGGTCACGTTGCCGGGCGATAAGGCCTACGAGGTGGCCAACCGCGGCTCCGGCAAGCAGTACGCCGCGACCACCATGGCCTTTGTCCGCCTGCTGAAGGACCTGATGCGGGACAAAGAGTTCGGGCAGCGGATCGTCCCGATTGTCCCGGATGAGGCCCGCACCTTCGGTATGGACTCGTTCTTCCCGACGGCGAAGATCTACAACCCGAAGGGGCAGAACTACCTGTCGGTGGACCGGGAACTGGTGCTGGCCTACAAGGAGTCCGTCTCCGGCCAGATTGTGCACGCCGGCATCAACGAGGCCGGTTCGGTGGCGGCATTCACCGCGGCCGGAACCTCCTACGCCACCCACGGCGAGCCGCTGATCCCGGTTTACGTGTTCTACTCCATGTTCGGCTTCCAGCGCACCGGCGACGCTTTGTGGGCGGCGGCGGACCAGATGACGCGCGGTTTCCTGATCGGTGCCACCGCCGGACGGACCACGCTCACCGGCGAAGGCCTGCAGCATGCGGACGGCCACTCCCCCATGCTGGCCTCCACCAACCCGGCCGTGGTCTCCTACGATCCCGCGTATGGCTATGAAATCGGCCATATTGTCCGTGACGGGCTGAACCGGATGTACGGCCCCGACTCCACGGACCGGAACCTGATGTACTACCTCACGGTGTACAACGAACCGATTCTGCAGCCGGCGGCTCCGGATGACCTGGATGTCGAAGGGATTCTCAAGGGCATCTACCTGCTGGCCCCGGCGAAGATCGACGGCCCGCGGACCCAGCTGCTCGCCTCCGGTGTCGCGGTGCCCTGGGCGCTGGAGGCCCAGCAGATCCTGGCCGAGGACTGGGGCGTTTCCGCGGACGTCTGGTCGGTGACCTCCTGGACGGAGCTGCGCCGCGACGGCCTGGCGGCCGAGGAAGAGCAGTTCCTCAACCCCGGCGCCAACGCCCGGACCCCCTTTGTGACGCAGCAGTTGGCCGGAGCCACGGGCCCTATCGTTGCCGTGACGGATTACATGAAGGCCGTGCCGGACCAGATCCGTCAGTTCATTCCGAACGAGTTCGCCTCACTGGGCGCGGACGGTTTCGGATTCTCGGACACCCGTCCGGCCGCCCGCAGGTTCTTCAAAATCGACAGCCATTCGGTTGTCATCCGGGCTCTGGAGATGCTGGCCCGCCGCGGGGAGGTCGACTGGCAGGCTCCGGGCCAGGCGATCGAGAAGTACAAGCTGTACGACGTCAATGCCGGCACCACCGGAACCGCCGGCGGCGACAGCTGACCCCAACTGGACCACCCGCCCGGCGCACAGCTGGCCCCACCCGTTGAGGTGGCCCGTAGCGCCCATGTTCTGCATGGGCGCCACGGGCCACCTCAATGTGGTTTAAGCCACGGGCCACCTCAGGGTGGTTTAGGAGCGGCGCGACGGCGGTTTGTACGACAGTTGTCTGTGGCATTTCTTTGTCGCTGCTTGGACAGCTTGTTGAGCCCGGTTATTCGATGCGCCGTTTGTAGTGTTCTCACAAATGGAGAGAACCTCGGCATCCCCGTATGCTCAGAGAATGGCCCACTCCTCCAGTCCCCCGGAAAGACCTGGCATCACTGCGGATGTCCCCGCCGGTGCCCGCACTGACGGTGCCGCCGCTTCAGGTCCCGCTTCTGGCACTGCTTCAGGTGCCGCTTCCGCCACCGCTCCCGGTGCCGCTTCCCGTGGTGCCGCTTCCGGTACCGCACCGTCAAGTCCGCGCCGGCCCAGGGCCAAGGCAATCTCTCCCGCGGCCGAACCGCCGTCACTGACGCTGGAAAAG
>DATIMB010000108.1:0-8321 GCA_035475875.1 Micrococcaceae bacterium | reverse complement strand
TTCTGGCTGCTCCAGTCCCGCGCCTGCGTGCTCCAGCGCACCGTGAGCTCTCCGAGTGGACTGGCCTGCTCAAAGGCAATCACAGCATCGCGGAACATCTCCAGCAGGGCCAGGAACCGTGCCACCACCAGCATGGTGGTGTCCGCATCCGCGGTGAGCGCCCGGAAGGACAACGGCTTTCCGCCCTTGAGCAGGGCCGCGATGAACTCGGCCTGCTCGCGCACACTGACCGGCGGCGCATGCAGGTGTGCCAGGCCCACCTCGGTGGGTGCAGCCTCCCGCGGCCGGAGGGCCTGCTGCGCCAGGGCCGCGAACTGCTCGGGTGTGTGCCGCCAGATCAGCTCGGGCAGCAGGGCGGCAAAATGCGCTTCCAAGGTGACCATTCTGGGGAACCGTTCGGCTTCCCGGACCAGCCTCTGTCCCATGATCGCCGCCGCCTCTTTGAAAGCCTTGTATTGCAGCAGCCGGGCAAAGAGCAGGTCGCGGGCCTCCAGCAGGGCAATGTCCTCGTCGCTTTCCACCTCACCGGCGGGCAGCAGCCGCGCGGCCTTCAGATCCAGCAGCGTGGCGGCAATAACCAGGAACTCGCTGGCCTCGTCCAGCGCCCATTCCTGGCCCTGTTGCCTCAACCGGCGGATGTAGCTGATGAACTCGTCTGTCACCTGGGCCAGCGCCACCTCGGTGATATCCAGTTCGTGTTTGGAGATCAGTCCCAGCAGCAGGTCGAATGGCCCGATGAAGTTCGCCAGCCGTACCTCGAACCCAGTCGTGGCCTGGGCTGATTCCTCCTGGACTGGTTCCTCCTGGACTCCCGGATCAGGGCGCTCCACCGCGGGCCACCAGCTCCTTGGCCAGGCGGCGGTATGCGTCCGCTCCCTGGTGGTTTCCGGCGTAGGTAGTAATGGGTTCGGCTGCAACGGTGGCGTCAGCAAATTTGATGGTCCGCTTGATCACGGTTTCAAAGACGGTGTCCCCAAACGCTTCCACCAGCCGGGAAATGACCTCGCGGCTATGCAACGTTCGGGCGTCGTACATGGTGGCCAGCACACCGTCCACCTGGAGCCGCGGGTTCAGCCTGTCCTGGACCTTTTCGATCGTCTCCACCAGCAGGGCCACCGCGCGCAGGGCGAAGAACTCGCAGATCAACGGGATGATCACGCCATGGGCGGCGGTCAGCGCGTTGACGGTCAGCAGGCCCAGGGATGGCTGGCAGTCGATCAGGACGACGTCGTAGTCGTCCTCCACCTTCTTCAGCGCGCGGTCCAGGACCTGCTCGCGCGCCACCTCATTGACCAGCTGCACCTCGGCGGCGGAGAGGTCGATGTTGGCCGGCAGCAGGTCGATGTTCTCGAAGTCGGTGTGCCGGATGGCGTCCCGGATGTCCACCTTGCGGTCCATCAGAACGTTGTAAACCGTCATCTCCAGCTCATGCGGGTTGGTGCCCAGGCCGGCGGAGAGGGCGCCCTGCGGGTCAAAGTCCACCAGCAGGACGCGGCGCCCGGTCTCGGCCAGTGCGGCGCCGAGGTTGATGGTGGAGGTGGTTTTACCCACTCCGCCCTTCTGGTTGACCATGGCAATCACCCGGGCGGGACCATGGGATGTCAGTACGGGAGGTTCCGGGAACTCCGTCAGCGGTCGTCCCGTAGGGCCCATGACGAGGTCGTCAAAGTCCAGGTCGACGCCTTCCAGAGTTGTTGAACCCTGTTCGTTGCTCACGTATCAGTCCACACTTTCGCTTCTATCGGGGTTTCACCGGTCCTTAGCTCAAGGCTACCGCCCGGCCATGGCAATATTCCGGAGATTGACACGCCCCGGATTTCGAGCCTTTACCCTCAAGCGGAGCCTGAATGTTGGTTTGTCGCCCTATACTTTGGACAGATGAGCAAGTCCCGCAGCCCCAAGTCCTCAGCCCGCAGCGGCGCCAACCGGCCCAGGTCGCGGCCGGCCAGTGGCGGCCCATCATCCGGTGCGCCCGGACGGGCAGCCGGCGGCGGTTCCGCCTCCAAGCCTACCGGCCCGACGACGTCCGCCTCCCCTGCCCCGGCCACCTCCGCCTCCCCTGCCCCGGTGCCGTCCGCCGCACCCGCCCCCGCGCCGGCCCCGGCCGCAGCCAGCGTCCCGGCCCCGGCCCGCGTCCCGGCCGCGGCCCGGACTGAACTGGTCCGGGCGGACCGGCTGAACGTCGGCTACGGCACCAAGGCCGTCTGCGGCGAAATCGGCTTCAGCCTGCGCCAGGGCGAGGCGCTTGCCTTCGTCGGGCCCAACGGCGCGGGCAAATCGACCGTCCTGAAGACCGTCGTCGGGCAGCTCGAGGCAATCAGCGGCAAGACCAGCGTTTACGGCGGCGAAGCAGACGACCGCAGCCTGGAATTCCGCCGTGAAGTGGCCATGGTGTTCGACGACGATGCTTTCTTCCCTGCGCTGACGGTCCAGGAGCACCTGGCGATCGTCGCCGCCGGTCACGGCGCCACCGACGTCGAGGACCTGATCAATGCCGAGCTGGACTTCTTTGGTCTGTCCGGGCAGCGCCAGATGCTCCCGCACAACCTCTCCTCCGGCCAGCGCCGGCGGATGCTGCTGGCCGCCGCGTTTGTCCGTCCGCGCTCACTGCTGGTGCTGGACGAGCCGGAGCAGCGCCTGGACACCGGCATGCGGGAGAAGCTGGCGGCCAGGCTGCGCCAGCAGGTCGACGACGGACTCGGGCTGCTGGTGGTCACGCACGACCCCGCATTCCTGTCCACGGTAGCCACCCGCGCCATCTTCGTGGCCGACGAGGTGCGCAAAATGACGCCGGCCCAGGCCGCCGTCGCCATCTCCGCCACCAATCCCCGTGCGGACTGAACCGTGAGCGCAACCGCCCGAAGGGATGAACCCGCCCGGCAGTACCTCAGCGCCACGGAGATCCGCCGCTACACGTTCAAGGCCGGCCTGGTGCGCACCGAAGGCGGCATCGGCGAGCTGATCTCCGAGGTCTACACCTATGTCTTTGGCGCCGTGGTGCTCCTGGTCATGTCCGGGGCCATCATCCTGGGCCTGCGGCATTCGCTGGGCCTGGGCTCCACGCCGGTGTGGACCGCCTCCGCGCTCTCGCCCGGGTTCCAGAGCCTGGCCCCGCTGCAGGCCAGCGCCACCGTCATGCTGACCCTGGCGGCAGCCATGCTCGGCATCGAACTGAACGTGGGCCCCATCGCCATGACCGTGCCGCAGACCTTCTGGTGGCTGGGCCTGCCGGTGCGGCGGCGGGGGTTCATCCAGCCCGGCTTCCTGCGCTCCATGATCTGGCCCGCGGCCGGAGGAATCGCCGTCGTGGTTCCCCTCTCGCTGGGCGTGGGCAGCCAGTCCTCCCCCGGGCTCGTGACGCTGGCAGCACTCGACGGCGCCGCTCTGGCCCTGCTGCTCTACGGCCTGGCCGGCTGGGTGCAGATCACCGGGCGCGGCGCGTGGCTCCGGCCGCTGGCCGGGGCGCTGACCCTGCTGGCCCCGCTGTCGCTGGTGGCCACGGCCCTCTACAACAACACCTCCGGCACGCGGCTGGACATGTCCTGGCTGCTCTACCTTCCCACCAGCTGGCCGCTGCTGGTCGCCAATGGCCAGCTCTGGCCGCTGCTGCTGGCCGCCGTGAGCCTGGCCGTGCTGGCCATGGTCTACGCCAACCTGGAGCGGATCAGCTCAGCCCGGCTCAAGGCCAGCGCCGTCGCCAGCACCTACGTGGCCGGCTCGGTGCTCTCCATGGACGCCACCGAACTGTCCAAATCACTGGGCAGCGGCACCCGCAGCGGCCATTCCTGGATCCGGCTGCCGCTGGTCTTCCGCACCGGCTCCCAGACCCGGCGCTCGGTGCTGACCCTGCTCAGCGCGCACCTGACCATGCAGCTGCGCCAGCCCGCCCGGCTGCTGCGCGTGCTGGTGCTGGCCGCGATTCCCGCCAGCCTGGCCTCTGTCGAGTTCCTGGGCAACGCCACGCTGATCGCCGTCGTGCTGTATTTCTGCGCGCATTTCGCCGTCACCGGGCTGGGCGCGGTGGCCCGGTTCGCCGCCGGGAACCCCAGTGTGGACGCGCTGATGCCGCTGCCGGCCAAAACCGTCCGCCGCGTCCACTACCTGATCCCCGCCGCCGGCATGACGCTGTGGATGGCCGTGGCCTTTGTCCTGCTGCGCGTGCTGGGGGTCGGCTCCTGGCCGCTGATCATCCTGGCCGTGCTGGCCGGACCGGGGCTGGGCGGTGCCACCCTGCGCGCGGCCTTCCGACCCACACCGGACTGGAACATGCCGGCCGTCTCCACGGCGATGGGACCGGTGCCGACCGGTGCCATCCGCAGTTTCCTGATCGGCCCGGACCTGACCCTGATCACCCTGCTGCCGACGCTGATCTGCCTGATCTCAGGTGGCGTGCCGCTGCTGGCGTTTCCGATCCAGCTGGCGCTGACGCTGATCGCCTTCGCCTGGGGAACCCGCATCCGGAAGCCGAAAAAGCAGCAGGCGGCGCGCCAGGGGCTGTAGATGAATCTGGTTTTCACTGCAGTCCCGGCGCGGCTGGCAGGCATCGGCTAAAACGCTTGCCAAGCCCAGCCGGCACGGGCACAATGAACCTGACAGGCTCCACAGTCCGGGCCGACAGCGGAACAGCGGGCACCATTAACGGTAGTCCGCGCCGATGCACCTTTCGTCCCCCGGACTCAACGGCACTGCGGCTATCAGGTTGCGGTGGGTGGATGCCCGGCGGGGAGGGGAGGGCCCCAATGGATCGTGGATGGAACCGGCCCTGGGGCCGGTCCACAACTGACGTTGCGCGCAGCCGGAGTTGGCGGCGCCTGGGGATTGCAGGGGCCTGCGGCATCCTGGGGATAGCCTTACTCACGTCCTGTTCCTCCGAATTCACTGCTCCAAACTTGCCGCCGGCTCCCACCGCTCCGGCGAATGGTCCCGTGGCGGAGCCTCAGGCCTCAGCCACGGCAGCCATGGTCAACCCCGGACCGGTGGCCAGCCCCACCGGGCAGCAGGCCCTTGACCCGGAGTCGGATGCAACGGCCACCGTGGTGCCCGGTCCCGTCGCCACCCCCTCGGTCCCGCCTTCCGACGTCGGGGTCCCTCCCACGAATGCGGCCGCTCTGCTGGTCTGGGTGCCGCCCGGCCCGGCGGACCCCACCGACCCCGAGCCGAACAATTGGTACGCGCAGCTGGTGCCCAAAAAGTGCGGGCAGATGCCGGCCGGCAGCGCCTTGGCCGCAGCCGCCCACTCGCTGTGCGTGGCCGTCACCACCAATGACCAGAAGGCCTGGGCCCAAACGGACGCCGTTTACCGCGCCCTCCCGCAACCGGCACCGTCGGGCTGCCTTGAATCGGCGACCTACCGTGTCCTTGCAAATCTGCTCAAATACCACGCGGCCAATCCGGATACAGCGGTGAAGACCGTTCCCGGGGCCAAAACGGCATGCCCACTGCGCCTGAGCGGTATCACGGACCCGAGCGGGGACGCCACGCTCACCAATCCGCACGTGCCTGCGGCGGGAGGGACCACCTTGCGGCTGAAGGGCCGCTTCCAGGACGTCTCGGCAGTCCTGGTGGATGGCCACAGCGTCCCCGTGGACAAGCTGGCACAAAACCATTTCGTTTTCACCGCGCCCCCTGCCCTGCATTCCGGATCGGTGACCGTCCGGGCCCTGGGAGCTGATGGCCAGCCGATGGCCGGCAGCGCACGGTTCACCTACGATCCGGCCAGTAGCACCCCGACGCCGACCCAGCCGCCGTCGTCGCCGGACGCCGCCGAGCCACCCTCCTCGCTGCCGCCGACCCAGCAGCCGAGCGCGACGCCTCCGGCAACCAGCCGGCCCGTGACGCCTCCGCCCAGCAGCCCGAGGACGCCTCCGGCCACCAGCCCGAAGACTCCCCCGGCCACGAGCCCGCCGACGACCGCGCCCACCACGCCGCCAGCGACGGCGCCATCCTCACGGCCGTCCTCGGACTCCGTCCCGGCACTGCCCGATCCGCCGTCCACAACCCCATCCCAGGGGTCCGGGGATACCGGCTCATTGACGCAGCTGGTCCCGGGTCCGGTTGACACGTCCAGCCCTGCGGACCCGGCCCCCTCCGACGCGCCGCCGGCAACTCCCAGCGGGACGCCGTCGGCCACCGGCCCGATCCAGGTTTCCTAGCGCCGCAGCCGTGTTCGGGAGACTCCCGCAGCGGTCCTTGTCAGCCCCACATTTGACAGTCAGCTCACATTGACGACAATCTTGCCGCGGGTGTGGCCCTGCATGCTCAGGCGGACGGCGTCCGCGGCCTGCTGCAGGGGAAAGGTTTTGGCGACCTCCACCGTCAGCTTCCCGGCGTCGGCCATATCAGCGAGCGCCTGCAGGTCCTCCGCATAGGGGCGCACCCACATCCAGGTTCCGCCGTGCCGGGCCGCCTTGGAGTCGGCGATGGAGGCATGCCGGCCGCGGTCCTTGAGGACCGCGCGGGTCACCTCCAGGACGCCGCCCACAAAGTCGGCGACCACGTCGACGCCATCCGGGGCCAGCTGGCGTACCCGCTCGGCCAGTCCGTCACCGTAACTGACCGGCTCGGCGCCCAGGGAGCGCAAATAGTCATGATTCTTCGGGGAGGCGGTGGCGATCACCCGGGCTCCGCGGTCGACGGCGATCTGGATCCCCATCGTCCCGACACCGCCCGACCCTCCGTGGATCAGCAGGGTCTCCCCCCGCTGCAGGCCCAGTCGATAGAGGGTCTGATAAGCCGTCAGCCCGGTCAGCGGAAGTCCGGCAGACTGTTCCCAGCTCAGCGCTTTGGGCTTGCGGGCCAGCAGGCGTACCGGCAGGGCGATGTATTCGGCAAAGCTGCCGCCGTGCAGGAAATCCTTCCGGCCGTAGGAAATCACCTCGTCCCCGGGCTGGAAGTCGGCCGCGTCAATGCCCTGTGATTCGACCACGCCTGCGACGTCCCAGCCAATGGTAATGGGGAATTGCACGTCCATGATCGAGTCCAGATGGCCGGTCATGATTTTCCAGTCGACGGGATTTACGGAAGCGCTTTTAACCTTCACCAGCACCATGCCCGGTGCCACTTTGGGCCTGGGCTGGTCCGTCAGCTCCAGGACGTCGGGGCTTCCGTAGTGGCTGTATGTGATTGCCTTCATGTCCGGTGCAACAGCGTCCCTGCCCCGCTTGTTCCGGTTGGGATGCCACTTCGCGCCCATGTTTTCGAAAAACATGGGCGCGAAGGGCTCTCAGGGGAGGGAGAGGGTGGGTCAGACGGTGACCCTTTCCCGCTCGCCTTCCAGCTCGCCGGTGCTGGCCACGGCGCCCACCAGGACGCCCTGCTCGGCGCCCGCGTCCTCGACAGGAGCGTGGCCGTCGTCGGGCAGCATGGTGGTCTCATCGAACGGTTCCAGCCGGTTCAGCACCCGGTCCACCCGGGGCCGGTCGATTTCCTTGACCCAGGCGCCCATGATCACCGTCGCCACCGCGTTGCCGGTGAAGTTGGTCAGCGCGCGCGCCTCGGACATGAACCGGTCGATGCCGACGATGAAGGACACGCCGCCCACCAGGTCCGGCCGGTGCGAGGCGAGGCCGCCGGCCAACGTGGCCAGGCCGGCACCGCTGACGCCCGCGGCGCCCTTGGAGGCCAGGATCATGAACAGCAGCAGACCGATCTGCGAGCCGATATCCAGCGGCTTGCCCAGCGCGGAGGCCACGAACAGGGCCGCCATGGTCAGGTAGATGGCGGTACCGTCCAGGTTGAAGGAGTAGCCGGTGGGAACGGTGACGCCAACCACGGGCTTGGACACGCCCAGGTGCTCCATTTTGGCGATCAGCCGCGGCAGCGCCACTTCGGAGGACGAGGTGGAGACAATGAGCAGGTATTCCCGGCCCAGGTAGCGCATCAGCTTGAAGATGTTCACGCCGGTGGTCAGCTTCAGGATGCCGCCCAGGATGATCACGATGAAGATGATGCAGGTCAGGTAGAACGCGCCCATCAGGGACAGCAGGCTTAGCACGGCCTTCCATCCGGTCAGGCCGACGACGGCGGCAATGGCGCCGAACGCTCCTACCGGGGCCAGCCACATGATCATGATCAGGATCCGGAAGACCAGCGCCTGGATGTATCCGATGCCGGTCAGGATCGCCTTGCCGGTCTTGCCCATCTTCTGCAGCGCAAAACCTGCCAGCAGCGCAATCAGCAGAGTCTGCAGGATGTTGCCCGCCGTCAGGGAGGACAGCAGCGAGGTGGGGATGATGCCCAGGACGAAGTCCGTCGTCGTGCTGGCCTCAGCGGGCGCCTTGTAGACAGCGTCCTTGAGGTTCAGCCCGGCCCCGGGGTGGATG
>DATIMB010000107.1:0-1796 GCA_035475875.1 Micrococcaceae bacterium | reverse complement strand
ATCGACACGATGACCACGGCTGCCTCCTGGCCCTGGAATTTGTCCACGGTGCCGACCCGGACCCGGGTCAGGCCGGCCTGCTCCAGGCTGGAGCGGATCAGTTGGACCTGGGCGTTGTAGGCGGCGACCACCAGGATGTCTTCCTGGTCCAGCGGCCGCGCACCTCCGGCCTCGGAGTCCACCGCTGACCGTTGGGGAACCATCCCCGGGTCCAGCCACGCCAGGCCCAGATGTGCCCGAACCTGTCGGACCACCTCGGCGGCCTCCTGTGGAGAGGAGGTGGAGTTGCCAGCATGGTCTACGTAGACGCATTCCACCCCGGCCGGGGCCCCGTCGAGCCGTCGTGCGATGGCAGCCGGTGCGGCCCGCAGCCGGCCATCGTAGGACAGCTCGGAGACGGCCCGGCAGAGTTCGGGGCTCATGCGCCAGGACGTGGCCAGGAAATAGCCCCGTTCCGGCGGCAAGGTATGGAACCCGTCGGAGAGCCAGCCGAGCGCGGATTCGTCCACCGGTTCGGGGTGCTTGCCCTGGGTCACCTGCGGCAGTTGCTGCGGGTCGCCGAGCAGCAGCAGGCGGGGCGCAGCCTGGGACACGGCCAGGGTGTTGGCCAGGGAATACTGTCCGGCTTCGTCAATCACCAACAGGTCCAGCGACCCGGCAGGCACTAGCGACCCCGTCATCGTCCAGGCCGTTCCGCCGATCAGGCAGCCGCCGGGGGAGGCCAGCAGGGCCGTGACGTCGTCGTCGCTCCTGCGGCTCCAGGGAACCGCGGGGAGGGAGCCGCTCCGCCCACCGGGGACACCGCCGCTTCCGGCACGGGACTCATCGCCGCCGTCCGCGCCGGAGCCAGCACCGTTGGTGTTCAGTTTCTTCGCCACCCGGTCGGCCGGGACGCCGGCCTTCAGGATGGCCGAGCAGAGCATGTTCTCGACCACTGCATGGGACTGGCCCACAACGCCGACCTTCCAGCCCCGGGAAACGAGTTCGGCGATGACGTGCGAGCCGACGTGGGTTTTGCCGGTACCCGGCGGGCCTTGCACCGCCAGGTAGGAATGGTCCAGTTCCGCCACGGCAGCCGTGATGGCGGTGATGTAACCGTCGGCGCCGTCCGGCACGGGCGGCAGCGAAGCCAACGTGGCCAGCCGCGGAGGCCGGCGCCGGAGCAGGTCCAGCGCGGGGTGCTTGGGCAGTCGTGGCAGCGTTGAGCCCACCTGGACGGCCAGATCCGAAAGCGCCCGCCTCAGGCTCTTCGTCGGTACTGGCTGGTCGGGGGTCAGCGCGATGGGCGTTTCAAAATGCTCGCTGGCACCGCGGGTCAGCTTTTCGGTGATCACGACGACGTCCCGGTCGCCTTCCCTGCCAACCTCGGCAACCACGGTGCCGAACTTGCCGCAACGGAGGTTCCGTCCATCGTGGGACTGTGCCAGGAACTGCGGAAACGGCGGGTTGTACATCAGGAAGGCCCTGCTGCCCGGGGCAAAACCGGAACCTTCGGCAATCCGCCCGGTGAGCCGGAGCGGGCGGACTGGGTTGCTGCGGGACGTCGGCTTGGCCCAGGTGCCATCCGCCTCCGCTCGCTCCACGATGAATACATCCCGGGTGTCCGCCCAGTCCGCCACCGGCTGGTTCAGCCGGTCGTAGTGGCTCCACCAGAACTGCTTGTCCTCGCGGCGGTGGTAGCCGACCGCGGCAGCGACCAGGGCGATGGCCTGATCGTCGGGGTCCAGCGGCTCGTTCTCCGGCAGCCCGGCAAGGTATTCCAGAAGTCTGGCTTCCTCCGGCTCCGGGCCCTGCTC
>DATIMB010000106.1:0-2399 GCA_035475875.1 Micrococcaceae bacterium | reverse complement strand
GCCATCCTGCAACTTCTGCTTGGAAACGTGGGCCGCCCGGGCGGCGGCATCATGGCCCTGCGCGGGCATGCCAGCATCCAGGGCTCCACGGACATTCCGACCCTCTTCAACCTGCTGCCCGGGTACCTGCCAATGCCCAGTGCCGGCCGCCACGACACCCTCAATGAATACCTGGAAGCCATCGCGTCGAAGAAGCAGAAGGGTTATTGGACGGACGCCGATTCCTATACCATCAGCCTGCTGAAGGCCTGGTGGGGCGATGCCGCTCGGGCGGAGAACGACTGGGCCTTCGACTACCTTCCAAGGCTGAACGGAGCGCACGGTACCTACGAGACGGTGATGGGGATGCTCGAGGACAAGGTGGAGGGCTACTTTGTGCTTGGACAGAACCCTGCGGTCGGTTCGGCCAACGGCCGGATGCAACGGCTGGGCATGTCGCATTTGAAGTGGCTGGTGGTGCGCGACCTCAATCTCATCGAGTCGGCGACCTGGTGGAAGGACGGTCCGGAGATCGACTCGGGGGAACTGCGCACCGAAGACATTGAGACCGAGGTGTTCTTTCTGCCTGCGGCAACCCACGTTGAGAAGGCCGGCTCGTTCACGCAGACCCAACGGCTGCTGCAGTGGCGCCACCAGGCGGTCGCACCGCCGGGGGAGTGCCAAAGTGAGTTGCAGTTCTTCTTTGAGCTGGGCCAGCGGATCCGCCAGAAGCTGGCCGGTTCGGACGACGAACGCGACCGTCCGCTGCTCGATCTGACGTGGGACTATCCCACCGACGAACACGGCGACCCCGATGCCGAAGCGGTGCTTGCCGAGATCAACGGCCGCCACCTCGGTGGCCCGGATGCGGGCAAACCCCTCTCCACGTATACAGAACTGCGCGCCGACGGTTCCACGTCAGCGGGCTGCTGGATCTACACCGGCGTGTACGCCGACGGCATCAACCATGCCGCCAACCGGAAACCGGGCCAGGAGCAGGGCCCTGCGGCTTCGGAGTGGGGCTGGGCGTGGCCGGCCAACCGCCGGATCCTCTACAACCGGGCGTCGGCAGACCCGGCAGGTAAACCCTGGAGCGAGCGGAAGAAATACATCTGGTGGGACCAGGAGCAGGGGCGATGGATTGGAGACGACGTGCCTGACTTCCCGGTTGACCGGGCCCCGGGCAGCCAACCAGATCCCGCCCTGGGTGGTCCGGCCGCACTCAGCGGAGATGATCCTTTCATCATGCAGGCCGACGGCAAGGGCTGGTTGTTCGCGCCGAAGGGCGTCATCGACGGACCCCTCCCCACCCACTACGAGGCACAGGAATCGCCGGTGGCCAACGCGCTATACCCGCAGCAGCAGAATCCGGCGCGGCTTGTGTTCCCCCGCGGGGATAACCTCAGTGCACCAAGCGCCGGTACCAGTGGCGCGGACGTCTATCCGTACGTCTTCACGACGTACCGGCTCACCGAGCACCATACGGCAGGTGGAATGAGCCGCTGGTTACCGTACCTCTCGGAGCTTCAGCCGGAAATGTTCTGCGAGGTATCGCCTGAGCTGGCCGCTGAGCGGGGACTTGAGCCCTATGGGTGGGCCACCATCATTTCGCCCCGCTCCGCCATTGAGGCCAAGGTGCTTGTCACCGAACGGATGACGCCCCTGGCCGTCGGCGGCCACACCGTGCATCAGATCGGGCTGCCTTACCATTGGGGTGTCGGGACGGACGCCGTCGTCAGCGGTGACGCGGCCAACGATCTGTTGGGCGTGACGCTGGATCCCAACGTCCAGATCCAGGAATCGAAGGTCGCTTCCTGTGACATCCGTCCGGGCCGCCGGCCGCGCGGGGCGGAGCTGCTGGCCTTGGTTGCCGAGTACCGGGCCCGGGCCGGAGCGACAATCGAGACCGGGAACCGCCGGATTACTGATCCGGCGGCGGAAGGGGTCGATCCCGGCCCCGTTCAGAGTACCGACTCGACGTTGGAGGACTAGATGGGCCAGCTGTCCGGACCGACCGACCCCGCCGCCGATGCGCACTGGGAGCACAGCCATCCGCGCAAGGGGTTTTTCACAGACACCTCGATCTGCATCGGCTGCAAGGCCTGCGAAGTGGCCTGTAAGGAGTGGAACCACAACCCCCGCGACGGGAACCTGGAGCTGCTCGGATCCTCGTACGACAACACCGGAGCGCTTGGCGCCAGCACCTGGCGGCATGTCGCCTTCGTCGAACAGGGCCAGGAACGCATCACCGAGGCCCGGGAGTCCGGGCGCGCGCTCGTGAACCTGGGCATGCCCCGAATCGGCCCTCCCGCGCCGGCAGCAGCGCCTGCCATGGCGGACCTGGCGCAGACGGATACGACGCCACCGGACACGGCAGACTTCCGTTGGCTGATGTCCTCTGATGTCTGCAAGCACTGCAC
>DATIMB010000105.1:0-3855 GCA_035475875.1 Micrococcaceae bacterium | reverse complement strand
GCGCAGGAGTGTTCAGCGGCGCCGGAGTGGGGTTGAGCATGGTGGCCGGCATCGTGCAAGCGCACGGAGGTTCTGTCCAGGCCGAGAACGTCGGGGACGGGTGCCGGTTCACGTTGTGGATCCCGGCTCCAGACGATGCCGAGAGTCCGAAGCCTGACGTTCGAGAGTCCAGCGCGTCTGGCGTTGCCGAGGTTGGCGTGCCGCATGCGTCCGGAATTGCCGAGGGGGGCGTCCCCCTTGCCTCCGGGGTTGCCGGTCCGGCGGAAGGAAGAGCTGCCGTCCGCGTGCCGCCGAACGCGACGACTGCAGCTGCGAGCCAAGGAGATCCGTTATGAGCATTCGAGCAGGCAGCGGCCGGACGGAAAGTGGTGGTCCACCGGAAGACAGAAAGCATCCCTCACCTGGCGCCCGACCTGTGGGCCCGGCCGACGCTGGATCGGACGGTTCGGGAGCCGGCGCGTTTGGCCCAACCAGCCCTGCGCTAGCCGGTCCTGGACCAGCCGGCCCTGCGCCAGCCGTCCCTGGACCTGGCGGGGTAGGGGCCAGCGGAAGGGGTGGATCCAACGGAGGTATGCGCCAACGCCGCCGGACCGGTTGGGCGGGGGTTTGCGGACTGGTGGCTGTGGCGCTGGGTGTTGCCGGCGGTGAGCTGACGGCGGCGGCTGCCAGCCCCTCCATCTCGCCGATCACAGCTGTCGGGGGCGTGGCGATCGATGCGATGCCGCCAGGGGTGAAGGAAGGTGTGATCTCCCTGTTCGGAACCTCGGACAAGCTCGTGTTCCTGCTGTGCATGTGCGTCGTTATTGCGGCGCTGGCGTTCCTGGCGGGGATCGCCGAACTGCGACGCAAGTTTGCGGGGCTGGCCGGCATTGCCGTGTTCGGCGTCGTTGGCGTTCTCGCCGTGCTTAGCCGGGCGGAAAGCTCGACGGCGGCGCTTGCGGCTCCCCTGGTAGCCGCGGGGCTGGCCATGATCTTCCTGACGGCATTCCGGAACCGGCTGAAGGAGTGGCTGCCTGAGGAGCCTAGGCAGACCGCCGCCAATGTCCTTAGCAGCGAAGCGGAAGCAAGCGAGGGCTGGCCAACGGCGGGGGACCGGCGCCGGTTCCTCAAATCCGTAGGGGTAGGCGCCGTCGTCGCCATCATCGCCGGGACCTTTGCCGCCGTCGTACGGACAACAGCGACCGGCATCCAGCAAGCGCGCGAGAAGCTCAGGCTGCCCGCTCCCGTCTCGCCGGCCGCCGCCATCCCTGCTGCTGCCCAGGTGGCGCTGGAGGGCGTGACCCCGCTCGTCACACCGAATACCGACTTCTACCGTATTGACACTGCCCTGGTGGTTCCCACCGTGGATCCGGGCAGCTGGAAGCTGGGGGTGACAGGCATGGTGGACCACGAGGTGGAGATTGACCTGGCCACGCTCCTGAGCAAGCCATTGATCGAGCGGTACGTGACCATTGCCTGCGTGTCGAATGAGGTGGGCGGGGACCTTATCGGCAACGCGAAATGGCTGGGCTGGCCGGTGCGCGAACTGCTGGCAATGGCCGGTGTGAAGCCCGGGGCGGACATGGTGCTTTCAAGCAGCACCGACGGGTTCACCGCGAGCACACCGCTGCAAGCCATGACGGACCAGCGCGACGCGATCATCGCCGTCGGCATGAATGGTGACCTGCTTCCGTTGGAACACGGGTTCCCGGCGCGGCTGATTGTCCCCGGGTTGTATGGCTTTGTCTCGGCCACCAAATGGGTCTCCAACCTCAAGGTGACCACCTTTGCCAACGACGCCGGCTACTGGACCTCGCGCGGCTGGTCCGACCACGGGCCCATCAAGACGTCCTCCCGTATTGATGTGCCGCGGAACGGCCGGTCGGTCAAGGCGGGGTCGGTGGCGGTGGGAGGCGTGGCGTGGGCTCAGGAGCGGGGGATTTCCAAGGTGCAACTGCGTGTGGACAATGGCAACTGGCAGGATGCGATGCTGGCTCCGGGGATCTCCAAGGACACCTGGTACCAGTGGTCGGCACGGCTTGACCTGGCGCAGGGATCCCACCGGCTTCAGGTGCGGGCGTTCGACGGCGGTGGGACGCCACAGACGGAGCAGGTGGAGCCGGTGGCACCGAACGGCGCCTCCGGATACCACACGATCACGGTGAACGCCGGGTGAGCCGGTGAAGCCACTTAAGCCATGCAGGATGGCGGTGTGGGCCGGGACTGCTGCAGCTCCCGGTGCTTCCGCTGCCGGTGCCGGAGCTCCCAGGTGCTGGCGGTGGCCGCGCTGCCAAGCCCCGTTGAAAAGCATCGGGGTCAATTCCTGCTGACGCTGGACGCTGAGCCGTTGGCCTGGACGGCTTCACATGGCCAGTCGATGGAGGGGTTCGGCCGGTTGGACTGACACGGGCGGTCGGTCCGGTCCATCAATACCTACTGCCAGAATGGCTCCATGGCCTTCGACCGCTTTCCGATACGGACCCTCGGTGAGGATCCGAAGAATCCGTTGCCACGGAAGACCTGGCCCGCCACGCTGCCTCCGGTTTCACATCTGCTGGATAACGGCCTGGATCTGGGCCCGGCCACGGTTCTGGTGGGGGAGAACGGCTCGGGAAAGTCAACGCTCATCGAGGGCATCGGGCTGGCCTACGGCCTTTCAGCCGAAGGCGGCTCCACCGGTGCCCGGAACTCGACGAGGGTATCCGAATCCGAGCTGTGGGAGCACCTCAAGGTAGTCCGGAATGCGGGCGCATCAAAGCGGGGCTACTTCCTGCGCGCGGAGACCATGCACGGCTTCTTTACGTATCTCGAGGCCAATCCTGGCCTCCGGGCGGACATCGCCTTCCACGACATGTCCCACGGCGAATCGTTCCTGGCCCTGGCTTCAGACCGGTTCCGTGGGCCGGGACTGTGGCTGCTTGACGAGCCCGAGTCCGCGCTGTCCTTTTCGGGCTGCCTGGCACTGCTGGGCATTCTCAATGACCTGCTGGCGGAGGGAGGTTCGCAGGTGATCATGTCCACGCACTCGCCGTTGCTCGCCGCCCTGCCGGGCGCGCAGGTCTACGAGGTGGGAGCCTGGGGGATCCGGCCGCGGCAGTGGGACCATCTGGACCTGGTGGAGAACTGGAAGGCGTTCCTGGACGCCCCGGCACGCTACCTGCGACACCTATAGCCAGCAAACCTGCGCCGGTACATTGAAAAGAGGGCGAAGCGGAAACTGGAGGTAGCTATGGCCGCCGAAGACTGGATTAAATACGCCGTGTGGTGGCAGGTCTATCCGCTGGGCTTCCTCGGCGCCGAAGAACAAGCGCTGCCGGCGGGGAGCCGGCCTGTCCATCGGCTGGGCGACATGATCGGCTGGCTGGATTACGCCGTCCAAATGGGCGTCTCAGGGATTGCGCTGGGGCCCGTTTTCTCCTCCGAAACACACGGTTACGACACAGTTGACTACTTCACCATCGACCCGCGGCTGGGCGATGACGGCGATTTCGACGCGCTGGTGTCGGCGGCGCATGAGCGCGGGCTGCGGATTCTGCTGGACGGGGTTTTCAACCATGTGGGCCGCGGGTTTCCCGCCTTCCAGCGGGTGCTGGCCGAAGGTCCGGACGGGTCCACGGCCTCCTGGTTCCAGCTTTCCTGGCAAGGAGCAGGTGAGGCGGGAACCGACGACGACGGCGGCCAGCGGAGTGGGTGGCCGGCGGAGCCGGACTACCGGGACTTCGAAGGCCACCATCATCTTGTCGCGCTCAACCATGACGTTCCCGCCGTCGTCGGCCATGTCACCGAGGTGATGAAGCACTGGCTGGACCGCGGCGCAGATGGCTGGCGGCTGGATGCCGCCTACGCCGTTCCGCCGGAATTCTGGAAAGCCGTGCT
>DATIMB010000104.1:0-5775 GCA_035475875.1 Micrococcaceae bacterium | reverse complement strand
CTGGACGCGGAGAGGGCGACGACGCCGCGGCGCACCTTCAGCGGCGTATTCGGCATCGCCCGGATCACCGGCTGGCCATCCGGCAGCGCGGCCTGCAACTGGCCCAGCGACACGGCCGCGGCGACACTGATGACGACGGTCTGGGGCTGGAGCAGGGGCGCAATTTCCCGGCACAGCGCCTCGATCCCGGCCGGCTTGACCCCCAGGAGCACAATCCCGGCCCCCTTGGCCGCCTGCCTGTTGGCCTCCGGCTCCTCCGCCCCGGCAATGGCCGTCACGCCGTACCGGCTGGCAAGTTCGTCCGCCCGTTCGGTTCTGCGCGCAGTCGCCACCACCGACGACGACGCGGTTCCGGAGGCCAACAGCCCGGCAAGGATCGCCTCGCCCATGGATCCACAACCAAGAAAAGCGATTCTGTTGATCATCTGGCCATCCTTTCACGCGCCCGGGCCTTGCCGTAAAGGCTCCCCGGAAGGCTTCGACACGAAAAGCGGAACAGGCGGCGCAAGATTGCCAGTCTTTTCCCAGCCAGATGGCAGGCTTCGTCCAGCAACGGCTCTTACAGTTTTAAATACCTCATAAAGGTGCGAGTGATTAAAGATCGGACTCCGGTTTTCCGGGATCCGGTCGGAGCGCCGGAGAGCCGCCAGTGTTTCCCCCCAACCATTGGCCCCAGGCTCTCCGGCGCTTTCACGTTTAACCCTGGCCCGGTGCCGCTAACGTTGTCCCCGCTGCCGGTAGCCGTGTCCCAATGCCGCGGGGTTCAGACTCCCAGTTGTTCCCCAGACAACCCTAGGCGTCCTCCCAAGTTGGCCGCCTAATGTCTTGATTACCTCCTAAAGGTGCGAGTGATAACCGGCCGGAATCCGTCATTGCGACGGGGTCTGGCCAAGGTGTCGGCGAGCAAAATCGAGTGTTTCCCCCAACCACTCCTCCCGCTCGCCGGCACCTTTCGCTTTCCGGGTGGAAATCTCCGCCACCACGGCCCCATCAAATCCGCTGCTGCCCAGATAGCTCAGCACCTCGGCGCATTCCTGCTGGCCGTATCCCGGGATCAGGTGCTCATCCCGGCCCGAGGGGGTCCCGTCCGTCAGATGCACGTGCCGGAGCCTGGGGCCGAGCGCACGGACCGCGTCCAGGGAACTGACGTCCGCCGTGGCGGCGTGCGAGAAATCCCAGGTCACGTCGTCGTAGTCCTGGTCCACAGGATCCCAGTGCGGCAGATAGGCCAGCGCCTCGCGCCCGCGCATCCGCCAGGGGTACATGTTCTCCACCGCAATCCGGATCCCGAACGACTCGGAGATTTCCCGCACGCCCTGCGCGAAGGTTTCCGCATAGCCGTTCTGCCAGCGGAAGGGCGGGTGGACCACGACGACGTCGGTCCCCAGTTTCGCGGCCATCTCGGCCGAGCGCTGGATCTTGTTCCAGGCGCTGCCCCAGACCTGCTGGGTCAGCAGCAGGGTGGGGGCGTGGATGGCCAGGATGGGCTGCTGGTAGCGTTCGCTCAGGGTCAGCAGCGCGTCAGCGTTCTGGCTGGTCGCGTTGTTGGTGACCATGATTTCCACCCCGTCATAGCCCAGGTCGTGGGCGACGGCGAACGCGTCGTGGGCGGTCAGCGGGTACACCGACGCGCTGGAAAGCGCGACCGGAATATGACCGTTGGCAGCGCCGGAAACCGGCTCCGGGACCGGATGTGGGCTGTTTTCGGCTTCAGTCATCGTTTCCTAGGCTGCATTGACGTCATCTGATTCGGTCGGCACCGGGAAGGGCGACGGCTTGTCCAGCCCTCCGTCAAAGACCAGCTGGTCCAGCCTGCGCAGGATCAGCCCCTCCCGCAGCGCCCAGGGGCAGATCTGCAGGCTCGGGACCTTGAACAGCTCCATGGCCGCCTCCGCCACCAACGCCCCGGCCAGCAATTGCGGGGCCCGGGTCTCGGAGACCCCGGGAAGGTACAGCCGGTCCGCGGCGGACATGGCGCACAACCTCTGCGACCACAGGCCCAGGTCGGACCGGAGTAGCTCGCGCTTGACGTAGGGACCCATCGCGCTCGGCGCCGCTCCCGTCAGGCGCGCCAGCGAACGGAAGGTCTTCGAGGTCCCGGCCACCAGGTTGGGCTGACCGAGTTTGGCGAACTTCTTCACCGGTTCCTTCAGTGTTGCACGGATGTACCGGCGCAGCTCCTTGACGCTCTTGGCACTGGGCGGATCCTCCGGGAACCAGTCCCGGGTAAGCCGGCCGGCCCCGAGCGGAACCGAGCTGCCTGCCTCCGGAAGCTCATTGGCTCCCAGCGCCATCTCGAACGAGCCGCCGCCGATGTCCAGGTCCAGGATGGTTCCGGCACCCCAGCCGTACCAGCGGCGGACGGCGAAGAACGTCATGGCGGCTTCCTCCGGGCCGGAGAGCTCCTGCGGGGCGACGGTGGTCTCGTGCCGGATCCGGGCCAGCACGGCCTCGCCGTTGGTGGCCTCGCGGATTGCCGAGGTGCAGAAGGCCAGCAGATCCTCGGCCCGGTGTTTCGCTGCGAATTCCCACGCTTCGAGGACAAAATCGGCCAGTTCCAGCTGCCCGGCCTCGGAGATGTTGCCGTCGCCGTCCAGGTACTGGACCAGGCTCAGCGGCCTCTTGTGCGAGGCGAACGGGACCGGCCGCGCACCGGGATGCGCGTCGACAAGGAGCAGGTGCACGGTGTTGGAACCGATGTCGAGAACGCCAAGACGCATGAGCCAATTATGTCGCGTTAGGGACCGGGGACGGAAACGCGATTCCAGCCCGCCGCAGCTCGGCTTGGATATTGAGGGGTGGGAGTGTGGCGCTCTGGGGCCACCAAAACCCCATTATCCCTCTTCCTCGGAGGCCGGCGTACCTGCCGGACGCGGCCTTGTTCTTGAACTACTTCCTCGCCGCCACCTTGCGCCGGGCCGGTGCCTTGGCGGTGCGCTTGACCGGGCCCTTTTCACGCTTTTCCGCCAACAGTTCGACGGCGTTTTCCCGGGTCAGTTCCTCCAGCGAGGTGCTGCGCGGAACGGTGATGTTGGTGACCCCATCGGTGATGTACGGACCGAAGCGGCCCTCCTTCACCACGATCGGCTTGCCGGAGACAGGGTCCTCACCGAACTCGGCCAGCGGCGGGACCGCCGCCCGGGCGCCACGCTGCTTGGGCTGTGAGTAGATCTCCAGCGCCTGCTCCAGCGTGATGGTGAAGATTTCCTCCTCGGAACCGATCGACCGCGAGTCCGTGCCCTTTTTCAGGTACGGGCCAAAGCGGCCGTTCTGCACCGTGATCTCGTTGCCGTCCGCGTCGGTCCCCAGCACCCGCGGCAGGCTCATCAGCGCCAGCGCCTCCTCCAGCGTCACCGATTCGACCGTCATGGTCTTAAACAGGGATCCGGTGCGCGGCTTGGCCTTCACCGCCTTCTTGGGCGGCTTGGGCTTGCCGTTCTTGTAGTACTCCACCGGCTGGTTGGCCAGCTCCTCCTCGGTGGGCTCCGGAATGACCTCGGTGACGTAGGCCCCGTACCGGCCGTTCTTGGCCACCACCGCGTGCCCGGTGGCCGGGTCGGTGCCCAGCTGGCGCTCCTCCGGGGCAGCGGTCTCCATCAGTTCCCGGGCCTTGTCCGCGGTCAACTCGTCCGGGGCAAGGTCCTCGGGGACATTCGCCCGCGCGGATTCGACGATCTCGCCCGTCTTTTCGTCCAGGGTCGGAACGGAGCTCTCCAGATAGGGACCGAACTTACCCACCCGCAGCGTGATGCCCTCGGCAATCGGCACCGAGTTGATCTCCCGGGCATCGATTTCGCCCAGGTTGTTCACGATGCTCAGCAGGCCGTCGTCGTCGTCCCCTCCGAAATAGAAGTGCTGGAGCCAGTCCGGCCCCTCCTCCTCGCCCTTGGCAATCCGGTCCAGCCCGGTCTCCATACCGGCGGTGAACTTGTAGTCCACGTACTCGGTGAAGTGCTGCTCCAGCAGCCGGACCACGGAAAACGCCACCCAGCTGGGCACCAGGGCCGAACCCTGCTTGCGCACATACCCGCGGTCCATGATCGTGGAAATGGTGGAGGCGTAGGTGGATGGCCGGCCAATGGCCCGCTCTTCCATCTCCTTGGTCAGCGAGGCCTCGGTGAAGCGCGGCGGCGGGGAGGTCTCGTGCCCCAGCGCAGCAACGTCGGCAGCGCGCAGGGCATCATTTTCCTTCACATTGGGCAGCCGGCGGTCCGCGTCACTGTCCTCGGCCTCGCGCACCTCGTCGGTGCCCTCCTCGTACGCGGCCAGGAAGCCGCGGAAGGTGATGACCGTGCCGGAGACGGAGAACTCGGCGTCCCGGGCGCTCACGTCAGCGCCCGGCGGAACTGCCGCACCCAGCCGGATCGTCGCCGTCGAGCCCTTGGCATCCGCCATCTGGGAGGCGACCGTGCGCTTCCAGATCAGCTCGTAGAGCCGGAATTCGTCCCGGCTGAGCTGCTGCGCCACCTGCGCGGGGGTCCGGAAGGAATCCCCGGCCGGCCGGATGGCCTCGTGTGCCTCCTGCGCGTTGGCGCTCTTGTTGGCGTACACCCGCCGGGCCTGCGGCACATATTCCGGCCCGTACAGCTCCGAGGCCTGGCGGCGGGCGGCGTTGACAGCCTCGTCGCTGAGAGAGGAGGAATCCGTACGCATATAGGTGATATAGCCGTTTTCATACAGCCGCTGCGCCACCTGCATGGTGCTCTTCGAGGTGAAGCGCAGCTTGCGGCCCGCCTCCTGCTGCAGGGTCGACGTCGTGAACGGCGCCGCGGGACGGCGGGAGTAGGGCTTGTGCTCCATTGAGCGGACGGCGAAGTCGGCGGTTTCCAGCGCGGTGGCCAGCGCCTGGGCGCCGGCCTGGTCCAGGTGCGCCACGTTCTTGGCCACCAACTGGCCGCTATCGCTGAAGTCGCGGCCGGAGGCTACCCGCTTGCCGTCCAACGCCACCAGTTTGGCCTTGAAGGACTCGGCTGAGCCAGCGGAGCCGTTCGATCCCGCAGACTCGCTGGGGGTGAAGGTGCCCACCAGGTCCCAGTAGGAGGCGGACCGGAAGGCCATCCGCTCCCGCTCGCGCTCCACCACCAGCCGGGTGACCACCGACTGCACGCGGCCGGCGGAGAGGCCCCGGGCAACCTTGCGCCAGAGCACGGGGGAAATCTCATAGCCGTAGAGCCGGTCCAGCACCCGGCGGGTTTCCTGCGCGTCCACCAGGTCCGTGTCCAGGTCCCGCAGGTTGTCCAGCGCGCGCTGCAGCGATTCCCTGGTGATTTCGCTGAAGGTCATCCGGTGCACGGGGACCTTGGGCTTGAGGACCTCCAGCAGATGCCACGCGATGGCCTCGCCCTCGCGGTCACCGTCGGTTGCGAGGTAAAGCTCGTCGGCGTCCTTGAGCTGGGCCTTGAGTTCGGCGACCTTCTTCCGCTTGTCCGGCGAGACCACATAGTAGGGCTTGAACCCGTTATCCACGTCGACGGCGAACTTGCCGATGGACGTCTTCTTCAGTTCCGCGGGCAGGTCGGATGGCTGCGGAAGGTCGCGGATATGGCCCACGGACGCTTCCACGACAAATCCCTCGCCAAGGTACTTACCGATGGTTTTGCTCTTGGCGGGTGACTCGACAATGACCAGCTTCTTGCCGGTCTTCTGCTTGGCAGCTGTGGCCTTGCTGGGCACGGTACTCCTACATAGGACAATTCGAACGGGGGGACTACTGCGCCCCGACAGCCTAGTTCACCATATTTTCAGCCCGAACGCGCATTGCTGTGGAAAAGAGGC
>DATIMB010000103.1:0-4022 GCA_035475875.1 Micrococcaceae bacterium | reverse complement strand
TTAAGGCACGCCCCCATCTTGGGGATCATGCCCGCCTCCAGGCCGGGCAGCAGCGCGCGCAGTTCGCTGGCGCTGATAGCGGAAATCAGCGAGGACCTGTCCGGCCAGTTCGCGTAGAGGCCCTCGACGTCGGTCAGGATCACCAGGCGCGAGGCCTGCAGCGCCACGGCCAGGGCCGCCGCGGCGGTATCCGCATTGACGTTCAGCACCGATCCGGCGTCGCCGAGCTCCGGCGCCACCGTGGAGATCACCGGGATCCGGCCGGCGTCCAGCAGATCCAGGATGGAACCGGGATTGACGCCCACCACCTCGCCCACCTGGCCCAGGTCCACCGGCTCGCCGTCCACCACGGTGCCGGTCCGCTCGGCCTGCAGCAGCCCGCCGTCCTCGCCGGACAGACCTACCGCGTAGGGGCCGTGCGAATTGATCAGGCCCACCAGTTCGCGGCCCACCTGCCCGGTGAGCACCATCCGCACCACCTCCATGGCCTCCGGCGTGGTGACCCGCAGGCCGCCCTTGAACTCGGATTCGATGCCGAGCCGGCCCAGCATGGCGTTGATCTGCGGGCCGCCGCCGTGCACCACCACCGGCCGGATCCCGACGTGGTGCAGGAACACCATGTCCTCGGCGAAGGCGCGGCGCAGGTCCTCGTTGATCATCGCGTTGCCGCCGTATTTAACCACGACGACGGTCCCGGCGAAGCGCTGGATCCAGGGCAGCGCCTCGATCAGGGTGGCGGCCTTGTCCTGGGCTGCGGCGACTTGCGCCGCGGCAACAGTGTTCATAGCTTCCTCAGGTAGTTGTCGACGGTCTGCGCGCTGACCCGCTCAGGACGAGTAGGCGCTGTTTTCTTCGACGTAGGCATGGGTCAGGTCGTTGGTCCAGATCGTGGCCGTGGCGCTGCCGGCGTTGAGATCGATTTCCACCACAACCTCGCGGGGCCCAAGATCCACCAGGCCGCGGTCGTCGCCGATGCCTCCGTTGCGGCAGATCTGCACGCCGTTGATGGAGACGTTCAGCTGGTCCGGTTCGAAGGCCGCATCCGTGGTCCCGACAGCGGAGAGCACCCGGCCCCAGTTGGGGTCCTTGCCGAAGATCGCCGTCTTGAACAGATTGGACCGGGCGACGGCGCGTCCGACGAGTTCGGCGTCCTGCTCGGTGGCCGCGTTGATGGTGGTGATGGCAATGTCGTGGCTGGCGCCCTCGGCGTCGCCGATCAGCTGTCGCGCCAGGTTCCGGCAGACTTTGGTCAGACCGGCGGTGAATTCCGCCATGTCCGGGTACGCTCCGGAGGCTCCGGAGGCCAGCAGCACCACGGTGTCATTGGTGGACATGCAGCCGTCCGAGTCCGCCCGGTTGAAGCTCACCCGGACCGCATCGCGCAACGCCGCGTCCAGCCCGAACGGTTCCACCACGGCGTCGGTGGTGATGACCACCAACATGGTGGCCAGGCCCGGAGCCAGCATGCCGGCGCCCTTGGCCATGCCGCCGATCGTGTAGGGCAGTGGCGCTACAGCGGCCACATCGGCGGCGGAACCGGTGCCGGAACCGGTGGCGGAACCGGTGGCTGAACCGGTGGCAGTGCCAGAAGCGGAGGCAGATCTTCCGTTCGAGCCCTTGGAGACCCATACCGCCTGCTTGGCAACGGTGTCCGTCGTCATGATCGCAGCCGCCGCGTCAGCACCGCCGTCGTCGTGCAAGGCCGCGACGGCAGCCTCCACGCCGGGAATCAGTTTGTCCATCGGCAGCTGCTCGCCGATCAGCCCGGTGGAGCAGACGACGACGTCGCTGGCGGAAATGCCCAGCAGCTCCGCCGTCTTTTCCGCGGTACGGTGCGTGTTTTGGAAGCCCTGCGGCCCGGTGCAGGCGTTGGCGCCGCCGGAATTGAGGACGACGGCGTCCACCCTGCCGTCGCCGACCACCTGCCGCGACCACTGCACCGGGGCGGCAGCCACACGGTTGGAGGTGAAGACGGCCGCGGCATGCCGGAACGGTCCTTCGTTGACCACCAGTGCCACATCGGACTTGCCGGAGGCCTTCAGACCGGCGGTCACGCCGGCGGCCCGGAAGCCCTGGGGGGATGTCACGCTCACGGTGCTACTCCTTGGAAAGTCAGCCCGGCGGTCTCGTCCAGGCCCAGGGCAATGTTCATGGACTGCACGGCCCCGCCGGCCGTGCCCTTAGTCAGATTATCGATGGCGCAGCAGACAATCACGCGGCCGGCGTGTGCATCGAAGGCCACCTGCAGGGCAACGTGGTTGGAACCCTGCACCGATTTCGTGGAGGGCCACTGGCCCTCCGGCAGCACATGGACGAATGGCTCATCCTCGTACGCGTCGATCCAGTGCTGGCGCAGCTCCGCTTCGGTGGCGCTCTTGAGCAGCTGCGGGGCTACCTTGGCGGTCGCCGTCGCCAGGATCCCCCGGCTCATCGGCGCCAGCGTCGGGGTGAAGGAAACGGTGACAGGTTCGCCCGCGGCGCTGGAGAGCCCCTGCTCGATCTCCGGGGTGTGCCGGTGGCCGCCTCCCACGCCGTACGCGCTCATCGAACCCATTACCTCGGCACCGATCAGGTTGACCTTGGCGGCCTTGCCCGCGCCCGAGGTTCCGGAGGCAGCGACGACGACGACGTCGTCGGGCATCAGCACACCGGCCGTGAACCCGGGGACCAGGGCCAGCAGCGAGCTGGTCGGATAGCAGCCCGGGACCGCAATCCGCTTGGCCCGCCGGAGCTTATCCCGCTGGCCCGGCAGCTCGGGCAGCCCGTACGGCCAGGTCCCCGCGTGGCCGGTACCGTAGAACTTCTCCCACGCCGCGGAATCCTCCAGCCGGTGATCCGCCCCGGCGTCGATGACCAGGGTGCCTTCGGGCAACTGGCGGGCAATATCCGCCGAGGCTCCATGCGGCAGCGCCAGGAACACGACGTCATGCCCGGACAGGTTCTCCACCGTGGTTTCTTCCAGCAGCCGGTCGGCCAGCGAATGCAGGTGCGGCGCCAGCTCGCCCAGTCGCGAACCTGCGTTACTGTGGGCAGTGATGGCCCCAATCCTCACATCCGGGTGGCTGGCCAGCAGGCGCAGCAGTTCTCCCCCGGCATAGCCACTGGCCCCTGATACGGCAACGGAAACACTCATGGCATCCAGCATACAGCACATTTATTCATTGTTACCGATATTTATGCAGGGAATTTGTGCACCGTATTTGCGCACAGCACGGGCGCATTGTGCCTGGGTCTGGCGCGGGCGCAGCTGCGATTGTGCCGCTTTCCCCCGCGAACGGTCACTATCTGCTCCCATCCCCCGCGAACGGTCACTATCTGCTCCCATCCCCCGCGAACCGTCACTATCTGCTCCCATCCCCCGCGAACGGTCACTATCTGCTCCCATGAGGTCCTCAACCCGACAGTTACCGACCTCTCGATCGCGGAGCCACGCCTGACCGAGGCAAGCGTCTGGCCATAGCATGGACAATGGCATGGACGAAGAGCACCGACTCAGAACGCCGCATCAGAACTCTGCAGGAACGGAGATTTCCATGAGCAAGGCAATTGTCGCTAACCAACCGGGCGGCCCCGAGGTTCTTGAGCTGACGGACGTCGACCAACCGTCGGCCGGACCCGGCCAGCTGCTGATCCGGGTCGCAGCTGTCGGGGTGAATTTCATTGACACCTACGAGCGCCAAGGTGTCTACAACGTCCCCTTCCCGTATACGCCCGGTTCCGAGGCCTCCGGGACCATCGAGCAGGTGGGCGAAGGGGTGGAAGATTACCAGGTCGGGCAGCGGGTCGCCACCGCGGAGGGCCTGGGCACATACGCCGAGTACACGGTCGTTGACGCGGATAAGGCGTTGCCGGTTCCGGACGGAGTGTCCGACGAGGCGGCCGCCGCATTGCCGCTGCAGGGTATGACGGCGCACTACCTGATCAATTCGACCTACAAGGTTGAGCCGGGCCAGACCGTGCTGACGCATGCCGGTGCCGGCGGGGTGGGGCTGCTCCTCACCCAGTTGCTGAAGGCCCGCGGC
>DATIMB010000102.1:0-1973 GCA_035475875.1 Micrococcaceae bacterium | reverse complement strand
TGGACGGCGCCACCACCTTCAGGCCGGGCACGTGCGCAAACCAGACTTCCAGGTTCTGCGAGTGCGTCGCGGCCAGCTGCTGTCCGCCGCCGCCGGGCATCCGGATCACCATCGGCACCGGCGTCTGGCCGCCGAACATGCCATAGATCTTCGCCGCGTGGTTCACGATCTGGTCCATCGCAATCAGGCTGAAGTTCAGCGTCATGATTTCCACCACCGGCCGCATCCCCAGCATCGCGGCACCGATGGCGGCGCCGACGAAGCCTTCCTCGGCAATGGGGGTGTCGCGGACCCGCTGCGGGCCGAATTCGGTCAGCAGCCCGGCGGTGATTTTGTAGGAGCCTTCGAAGATCCCGATTTCCTCACCGAGCAGGATGACCTTGGGGTCACGGGTAAGCTCGGCGCGCAGCGCGTCGTTGAGCGCCTGGCGGTAGGTGATGACAGGCATGTCCGCTCCTTCATTGGTCACGGCGGTCATGGGAGCACCACCGGGGGCTCGCCGGGCAGTGCATGGGGGGCATTGGGGACGGCACTGGCATAGGCATAGTCGAAGAGCTGGCCGGGGGATGGATCCGGGCTGGCATCGGCGAAGGCGACGGCGGCGGCCACCTTCGCGTCGGCGTCGGCCTCGATGCCCTGGGCCTGGGCCTCATCCAGCAGTCCGCCGTCGATCAGGCGCTGGCGGAGCATCGGCACCGGATCGGCCCCCTGCGCCGTTTCGACGTCGGCGGCGGAGCGGTAGCGGGCCGGGTCCACCACCGAGTGTCCGCGCAGCCGGTAGCTCATCAGCTCCAGCAGGGCCGGTTCGCGTTCCAGGCGGGCCCGGTCCAGTGCCCGCTGGGCCGCGTCCCGGACTGCGAGGACGTCGGTGCCGTCGACCCGCTCGCCGGGGATCCGGTAGGAGCAGCCGCGCTTGTAAAGCTCGGGCTCGCCGGCGGCCGCCTCCACGGTGGTGCCCATGCCCAGCCGGTTGTTGACGATGACGTAGACGATCGGCAGATGCCAGATGGCGGCCAGGTTCAGCGACTCGTGGAAGGCGCCGATGTTGGTGGTGCCGTCGCCGAGTTGGCACATCACCACCTCGGCCTCGGGCCCCGGGGCTCCCCGGTAGGTCAGGGCCAGGGCCGCGCCGGTGGCCGGGGGAATCTGGCCGCCGACAATGCCGTAGCCGCCCAGCAGCCGGGCCCCGGTATCGAACATGTGCATCGAACCGCCGCGGCCCTTCGACACCCCGGTGGCCTTGCCGAAGAGCTCCGCCATCACCCGCCCCGGTTCCAGTCCGCGCATCAGTGCGTACCCGTGGTCGCGGTAGTTGGTGAACAGGTAGTCGGTGGGCTCCAGCGCCGCGGTCAGCCCGACCACGGTGGCCTCCTCGCCCAGGTTCAGGTGGCAGTATCCGCCGATCTTGGCGCGCTTGTACATCTGGTCGGCGCTGAGTTCGAACTTGCGGATCAGGACCATGTCCGCGTAGTAGCCGCGCAGCCGCTCGGCGGATTCCTCCGGGAGTGTTTCCGCCGCTGCCTCTGCGGGTGTCTGCGCCGCTGGCTGTTTGCGTCGTTGCGCCATTTCCGTTCCTCCAGTCTGCTTTGTACCGCTGGCGCTTAGGGCCCGGGCGGCTGCTCCTGTAATGAAAACCCGTCCCCGCCGCCGCCGCACTTGGGACAGCTGGCCGGCGGGTGCTCGGACCGCACGGGTTCGCCGCAGACCCCGCAGACCCACTCGGTGGCCAGCAGGGCCACCAGGTCGCCGCGGCTGATGATGCCCACCAGTCGTCCGCCGGCGAGGATGGGCAGGCGGCCGATCCGCTGGCTGACTAGCAGCTGGCGGACATCGCCGATGGCTGTGTCCGGGCTGGCGCTGATCACGGCCGTGCTCATGATGTCCGCCGCCGTGGCCCCGTCTTTGGCCAGCAGGTCGTATTCGCTGACCAGGCCCAGCACATGGTCATGACCATCCACCACCGGAACGCCGCT
>DATIMB010000101.1:0-2245 GCA_035475875.1 Micrococcaceae bacterium | reverse complement strand
CGATAGGTCGTCGAATCCAAAGCCGAGACCCGCTGCTGTGCCCGGCCGGAAATTCTCCACCAGCACGTCCGCCCTCGCGGCCAGCTTCAGGACTGCCTCACGCCCCTCGGGAGACTTCAAATCAACGGCCATGCTGCGCTTGTTGCGGTTGACGGAGAGAAAGTAGGCTGCTTCTTCTCCCTGGAATGGCGGACCCCACGCTCTGGTGTCATCACCCGTACCGGGTTGTTCGATCTTGATCACGTCGGCACCGAGATCGGCCAGGGTCATGGTGGCGAACGGGCCGGAAAGTATCCGGGTCAGGTCCAACACCAACAGATCCTGCAGGGCGCCCGGCGGTTCGTCCGCTGTCGGGGCTGCAGGTGCGCTCATGCGAGTGGCGCCGAGGTGCGCAGCTGTGCCCGAGCCGAAGCAAAGGTATAGCGATGACCCGTCGCAGCAGACTGGCGCCGGAAAAGTTCCGGTAGCTCCGTCTCTCTGCTCGTGTTGGAACTGGGGACGATCAGCCTGATTTTCGACGAGCAGCCTGCAACATACGTGGAGGAGCCGTCAGCAGCATCCTCGACGTTGTCCACGGTTGATCTCCAGGTGACGTTGGAATCCTCACACCCATGGTGGGGCTATACCTACATTCTGGGTCCGGATTTCTTGCTGTCAAGGGCAGCTTCGGGTGCTGCGCGGAGACGCCCGGTTTTGCCCTTCCGGGCAAAAGAAAACCGCTGGAACCGGGCACTTGCCCTTTGTTCCAGCGGTTCTTGGTGGAGCTGAGGGGACTCGAACCCCTGACCCCCTGCATGCCATGCAGGTGCGCTACCAGCTGCGCCACAGCCCCAAACGTGTTCCATCTTCCGGCGGTTTCCCCCCGGCCGAAGCAACTTGTCAATCTTAGAACAGGAATTCGGCAGTTGCCAAATCGGCCGGAATTCCGCGGATTTTGCACCCCGTTGCGGAGCTGACCCCGGCCTGGAAGGCGCCAGCCGGAGGGTGCGTTCCCCTCAGTCCTCCACGGGTGCGACCAACGGCTCCGGCAGCGTGCCCGCGTTGTGCTCGGTGAGCTTCCAGTGCGGTCCATGACCGGATGCCGCCGCACCGCGCCAGGTTTCCTCCAGAACGGACCAGTTGCAGTTGGACAGGCCCGCCAGGGCGCCCCAACTTTCGTACGGCAGGCCTAAAAGCCTGGCCAGGCCTACCCGGGCGGCCCCGCCGTGGCTGGTCACCACCAGGGTGCCGCCGGCCGGAAGCTCTGCCACTGCCTCCAGCACGGCGCTGCTGATTCTTTCTGCCACCTCGGTCCGGGTTTCTCCCCCACCGGCACGGACATTGGGCTCGTCTCGTTCCCAGCGCATCTGCTCCACCGGATAGTCGCGGCTGATCTCCTCAAACGTCAGCCCCTCCCAGACACCGGCAAAGGTCTCGCGGAGGCGCACGTCAGTGGATACGTCCAGTCCGGTGAGCATGGCCAGCGGACGGGCAGTGTCGCGGGCGCGGCGTAAGTCGGAGGAAATAATCCGGGTCGGCCCCACGGCGGCCAGCAAGGCCGCCGCCTTATCCGCCTGGGCACGGCCGACGTCGTCGAGGTCAATGTCGGTCTGGCCCTGGAAACGCAGTTCAGCGTTCCAGCGGGTGCGGCCGTGCCGCCAGAAGACCACCCGCCTATGGCCCTGAGCCCCTTCCGGCCCAGCCGGCCCGGCCGGCCCAGCTGCCACTGTTACTCCCCTGCGGACGGCTGCCCGGAGGCAGCTGATCCGGAGGCAGCGGATCCGGAGACAGCTGAAGAGCCATGGGAGGCCTTCGCCGACGGATCGGAACCGTCCAGCTGGAGATCGACCACCGGGCAATCCTTCCAGAGGCGTTCCAGCGCATAGAAGACGCGGTCCTCCTCATGCTGGACGTGCACCACGACCTCGACGTAATCCAGCAGGACCCATCGGCCCTCGGAGCGGCCCTCGCGGCGCACCGGGCGCAGGTTGGCCTTGATCAGCTCCTCTTCAATGCCGTCCACAATCGCGTTAACCTGGCGCTCGCTAGGCGCAGAGGCGATGAAAAAGATGTCGGTGATGGCCAGCCGGTCGCTTACATCCAAGGCGACGATGTCCTGCGCGAGCTTATCCGAGGCCGCACGGGCGGCCGTCCGTGCGATGGCGATGGAGCTCTCTGTAGCGGTCAAGGGGTTCCTTCAGGTTGGCGTCCCGGCCTCAATGGGCCAGTCCGATGATGAGCATGCTAAGTCCTGCGATGAGGGCGA
>DATIMB010000100.1:0-2275 GCA_035475875.1 Micrococcaceae bacterium | reverse complement strand
GCGTCCAGCGAGTCCCCACGCTCGGCCGCAGCACCGGCAATCTTCTCCACCAGTACCGTCCCGCCGACGCCGCGCCTGCCGGCCGTGTACAGCGAGTCCTCCACCGCGACGTCGTCGTTCACCAGCACGGTGCGCACCTCGACGCCTTCGGCCTGCGCCATTTCCGCAGCGGTCTCGAAGTTCAGCACGTCGCCGGTGTAGTTCTTCACAATGTGGACGACGCCGGCTCCGGAGTTGACGGCAAGGGTGGCCGGAATGATCTGGTCGGGGGTGGGCGAGGTAAAGACGGCGCCGGGAACTGCCGCATCGAGCATGCCCCGGCCCACATATCCTGCGTGCAGCGGTTCGTGTCCGCTTCCGCCACCGGAAACCAACCCGACTTTGCCCTGGACCGGCGCGTCCTTCCGCGTGATGTACATCGGGTCCGGGAACACCGTAACAAGGTCGGCATGGGCCTGGCCAAAACCTTGCACGGACTCGTCCACCACGGATTTAGGGTCATTAATGAGCTTCTTCATTGCAGCACTCCTCGCAGACTCTGGCGGCCATGGCTGTGTCCGGCGTCGCCGGTGTGGCCACAGATGAACCATATCCTCAGCGGCAATCCTTGGGTAGGGCTTGCAGCAGGGCTGGAGCCAGCCGCTGGCCGCCGGGGTGCGACGACGGCGGCAGTGGCGGGCGCGGCGACGGCGGCAGTGGCGGGCGCGGCGACGGCGGGCACCATGGGAGGTGCCCGCCGTCGTCGTTGGTCAGTCCTGCTGTGGGTCAGTCCTTCTTGAAGGTGTCCTTCACGTCCTCGCCGACCTTTTTGGCGTCGGCTGCTACCTGGTCCTTCTGGCCTTCGGCCTTGAGGTCCTCTTTATTCGTTACGTCGCCGGTCGCTTCCTTGGCCTTGCCGCCCAGGTGCTGGGCTTCGTTCTTGATCTTGTCATCCAGTCCCATGATCCGCTCGCTTTCTTTTTCTACGGTTGGTCTCGGCTCCGGTTAAGAGCCGAACACGTTCAACGGAACGCGAAGCATACTTAGTATAAGCAGATTGACCGGTTGTTTGTAAGTTTGAACTCCCGTCAGCCGCGGTTCTGGTCGGATTCGCGGCGCAGGCTCGCCTGAACCACCCGGACGATGCGGCTGAGGCTCATGTCGATAGAGGCGGCAACCGTGACCGGCTTCTGCGGTGATCCGATGCGGTGGTAATCGGCCGAGGCGTCCTCCACCGCAATACGAGCGGCGATAAGCGACTCCTGGGCGTCCTTGCCGTTCCAGGCCCGCAGCAGCGCGCCGGTTGCCTTCAGGGCCAGGCTGAGCGGTTCACAGAGTTCCTGGGGAACGGGAGTGTCCTTGGGTGTCTCCCAGATCGCGTCGGAGAGGACCTCGGTGACGTCCTGCACGTGGAACGTGACGTGTTCCAGGGCACGCACATGTGCGTAGTCCGCGCTGATGTCGCGCTGGTGGAACCTGCGGCGCGGGTTGGCCCGCCGGCTCAGGTCCGCCTCTCCGACGGCCTTGCGCACGCCGCGGGCGGCATCCGCCAGCCGGTCGTTACGCTTGGACCACTCGTCGTGGTCGGGTGGCCAGGGTTCCACGATGGCGGCCGCCATGTCCTCCAGCTGTCCGGCCAGTTCCATCCGGTCCTGCTCCAGGCTGGTGGCTGCGGCATTGAAGTGCAACGGCGGAAAGATCAGCAGGTTCACGCCCAGGCCGATCAGTACGCCCACCCCGGTCTGCATCAGGTAGCCGGTGGAGAAGGACTCTGCGTTGGTTCCTCCGATCACCAGGACGAACAGCGCAGCCATCGGGATCCAGTCCTTGCCCCCGCCGATCCGGGGTATCCCGGAAAGGATGATGCCGACGCCGATCACCACCGCGACGGTCAGCGGGTTCGGCCTGCCCAGGGCAACCAGGGAAAAGGCCAGCCCGATGCCCACGGCCAGACCCACCAGGCTTTGCAGTCCCTGCCTGGCGGAGCTCGCCACGGTGGGATACATGCTGATCAGTGCGCCAAAGGGTGCGTAATAGGGGTAATGGGCCGCGGGGCCGGGAATGAGGGGCGCCACAGCCCAGGCGATTCCGGCGGCGAGGGCAGCCTTACCGGCAAGCTGCAGGCGTGCCGGGGAGAGCACCGACCGGGCCACGCCGGACAACCGCACGCGCCATGTAGGCCCGGTTGTGCCCGTCACGGAGCTCCAGGCAGGGGCGCCTCCACCAGATGTTTGCGGAAGAACTCCTCGATCCGGCGCCATGCGTCGGCCGCGGCCTTGGGCTCGGGCCCTGCGCC
>DATIMB010000099.1:0-4994 GCA_035475875.1 Micrococcaceae bacterium | reverse complement strand
TGGCCATGGCCGGCTTCCACCCGATCCCCGAAGTCCAGTTCGACGGTTTCGCCTACCCGGCGGTGAACCAGATCATCTGCCAGGTGGCGCGGATGAACTACCGCAGCCGCGGCGCCCTGCCGATGCCCATCACGTTGCGCGTGCCCAGCTTCGGCGGCATCCGCGCCCCAGAGCATCATGGTGAGTCGCTGGAGGCGCTGTTCGCGCACGTTCCGGGCCTGAAGGTGGTCTCGCCGTCGAGCCCGCACGAGGCCTACCACCAGCTCAAGTACGCCGCGTCGCTGCCGGATCCGGTGATTTTCATGGAGCCGAAGTCGCGCTACTGGCAGAGGGGTGAGGTGGTGTTCGACGACGGCCTCCCGGCCGCCGCTGCCGGGGCGCTAAGCCCCAATCTGGGGTCGAGGGTGGTCCGCGAGGGCAAGCACCTGACGCTGGTGGCCTGGGGCGCGATGGTGGCCCGCTGCCTGCAGGTGGCCGAACTGGCCGCCGAGGACGGGATCGAGGTCGAAGTGCTGGACCTGCGCTGGCTCAAGCCCATTGATGCCGCAGGACTGGCCGCCTCGGTCGGCAAAACCCGCCGGGCCGTCGTCGTGCATGAAGCCCCGCGCTCCGCGGGACTGGGCGGGGAGGTCGCCGCCCTGATCACCGAGCAGTGCTTCGGAACCCTGCGCGCCCCCGTTGAACGCGTCACCGGATTCGACGTACCGTATCCCTCAGGCGACCTTGAAGACGAATACATCCCCAACATAGACCGGATTCTGTTCGGCATCCAGCGAGTATTGGAGTACCGCCGTGGCTGAAATTTCCTTCCCGCTTCCCGACCTGGGAGAAGGCCTGATCGAGGCCACCGTGCTGGAATGGCTGGTGGCCGAGGGCGACCAGGTGGAGCGTAACCAGCCGCTGGTGGAGGTGGAAACCACCAAATCCTCCCTTGAGCTGCCGTCCCCGCAGGCCGGTAAAGTGGTACGTGTCTACGGTGCACCGGGCGAAACAGTCAACGTCGGCGAACCGCTGATCGTTTTCGAGGTGCCGGACAACACGGCCGGCATCGTCGGCACCGTTCCGGTGGAGGAGGCGCCCAAGCGGCGGGTCCGCCTGAGCGCAGTGCTGGACGAGGATTGAGCGGCACCAGTATAGGGAGCGCAACGATGGAATCGCACGGCAAGCACTCGGGCCAGGCGCATCCCCATACGGTCGAAGGCACCGACCCCCAGCTGCACGTGGAGACCCATGAGCCTGCCGCAGCCGCCGATTCCGAAGCTGACAGCCTGACCAGCCGCCCGGTGCTGCTGATCCACGGCTTCGCCTCCTGCATCAAACTGAACTGGACGGACGCCGGCTGGATCAGCGCACTGACCGGCGCCGGACGCCGCGTCATCGCCGTCGACCTGCCGGGCCACGGGCTCAGCGGTGCGCCGGAGGACATGGACTCCTATACCCCCAGCCGGATCCGCGCGGATCTGCTGCAGATTGTGTTCGACGCCGGCGCCCGGCCCCTGCTGGAGGGTGATCCGACCAGCGGGCTGGACGTCATCGGCTACTCGTTGGGTTCCCGGCTGGCCTGGGAGTTTGGCGCAACCCAGCCGGAGCTGGTGCACCGCATGGTGCTCGGCGGCCCCAGCGTGCTGGATCCGCTGGCGGCCTTCGACCTCCCGGCGGCGCAGCGCTACCTGGCCGACGGGACGCCCATTGCCGACGAATCGACGGCCGGGCTGCTGAAGATGGCGCAGCTGCTCCCGTCCAACAATGTCTTCGCCCTGCTGTCCCTGGTCGAAGCCATCAAGACGGAGCCCTTCGTTCCGGACGAGGCCGTGCCCCGGATGCCGGTGCTCCTGGTGGCCGGCGACCGTGACGAACGGGCGGAATCCATGCCCCAGCTGGCCGCTTTGCTGGATCATGCGGAGCAGCTGCTGCTGCCGGCCCGCACCCACACCAACGCCATTACCTCGCGGGCCTTCAAGAACGCCGCGCTGGATTTCCTGGCCCGCTGAACCCTGGCGTTGAGTGTGGAGATCTGCCCCTTTCCCTTGGACTTTAAGGTGCAGATCTCCACGCTCAACGGGGGCGGATCCCCACGCGCCGCGCGGTGGACGGGGGCATGGGACGAAGCGCGCGACGGTCGTGTCCCGGCATCAGGTGGCCCGCAGGCAAGGCCTGGCAGGTTACGATTATCCCGGTTTGAGTCATTGGACTCGAGATGAGTGCCTCGGAGGTCAGCAGGGATGGAGCTGTTTCTAGGTGGGCGCTACCGCACTGGGGAACTTTTAGGGACCGGCGGGACGGCTACCGTTTACCGTGCGGTGGATGAGAATCTGGGCCGCGACGTGGCGGTCAAGCTTTTCGCGCCGAGCACAGGTAATGACGAGGATCTGCACCGCCAGCAGACCGAAACACAGCTGCTGGCCACACTGAGCCATCCGGGGCTGGTGACGCTGCACGACGCCGGCGTCCACCAGGATGAATCCGGCGCCTACCGCAGCTACCTGGTGATGGAACTGATCCAGGGTCCGGACCTGCGCCACCTGCTGGCCACCGGCGGGTTCGACCCCGCTGAAACCGCACAGCTGGGCGCGGACATTGCCGATGCCCTGCACTATGTCCACCAGCACGCGGTCATCCACCGGGACGTCAAGCCGGCCAACATCCTGATGGCGTCCTCCAGCCCGGACGACACCCGGCCGCATCCGCTGCTCTCCGACTTCGGCATAGCCCGGATGATGGACGCCACGGCTGCCACCGTCACGGGCACCACCCTGGGCACCGCCAACTATCTCAGCCCGGAGCAGGCGCTGGCCCAGAACGTGACTACCGCCTCGGACATCTACTCCCTGGGATTGGTGCTCCTGGAGTGCCTCACCGGCGAAAAGGCCTTCCCCGGCCCGACCCTTGAGTCGGCCGTGGCCAGGTTGGCCCGGGACCCGGAGATCCCCGACTCCCTCGGCCCGGAGTGGGTGGGCCTGCTGGTTGCCATGACGGCCCGCAATCCCGAACTTCGGCCGGCAGCCCACGATGTCGCCGTCACCCTGCGCACCCTGGCGCAGCAGTTGGCGTCGGCTCCGGCGCCCTCCGCTGCGGAATGGTTGCCGGAGGAAGAGTCCGACGGCGGTCCGCTTACGGCGGCGGTGGCCTACCGGGCGGTGGCGCTTGCCAACGGTCCGGTCACGGCCTCGGGCGACGGAATATTTACAGGACCGATAACCGGCGGCTACACCACCGACGGGATCCGCATCCCTGAGCCTCCGCACCGCGCGCCCAGCGTCGGCTGAGCACGGAATTCGATTAGACCGATTTATCCTCGTTTTTACGCTTTATCCTCGTTTTGCATCAAGCCGGTGGTTTCCATCCCGGACGGTTCAGCGGGTCGGGTCCCTCCCCTCCACGTTGTCCTCCACTGGGAACGTTGAGGGGTTGACGGCAAAGCCCACCTGAACAATACTGGAACGTATACGATTTCAGATTTGATTAGGAGGAACCGTGGCCAGTGTTGACACGGAGACCATAGCCCGGACCGGCAAGGTTATTGCGGTACACCTGAACTACCGCAGCCGGGCGGAGCAGCGCGGCCGCGTTCCGGCCCAGCCCTCCTATTTCATCAAACCCAGCTCCTCGCTGAGCCTCAGCGGAGGGACAGTGGAACGCCCGGCGGGCTGCGAACTGCTGGCCTATGAGGGCGAGGTCGCCATCGTGATCGGCGCCGCCGCCCGGCGGGTCGGCATCGATGAAGCGTGGAAGTACGTCGGCGCCGTGACCGCCAGCAATGATCTGGGCGTGTATGACCTGAAATATGCGGACAAGGGCTCCAACCTGCGCTCCAAGGGTGGGGACGGCTATACACCGTTCGGTCCGGAACTGCTGGACGCGGGCGCCGTCAACCCGGACGCCCTGCGGATCCGGACCTGGGTCAATGACGAGCTGGTCCAGGAGGACAGCACCGAAGGCCTGCTTTTCCCGTTCGCACGGCTGGTGGCGGACCTGTCCCAGCTGATGACGCTGGAGCCTGGCGACGTGATCCTCACCGGCACCCCCGCAGGCTCCTCCGTCGCCCAGCCCGGCGACGTCGTCGCCGTTGAGGTTGACGACCCGGAAGCGGGCCTGAGCACCGGAAGGCTGATCACCACCGTCACCGAGGGGACAGTGCCGCTGGCGGACTACGGCAACGGCCCCAAAATCACCGAGGCTGACCGGGTGGACGCCTGGGGCAGCGCCGAGGCGGCTGCAGCGCAGCCAGCCTCGGCGCAGCCAGCCGCAGCCCAGCCCGGCGGCTCCGCCCAGGCCGCGGCGCCGTCGTCGTCGGTGCTGACCGCAGAGCTTAAGGCCAAGCTGGAATCCGTCGCGACGGCCACGCTGAGCTCCCAGCTGCGCAAGCGCGGCCTGAACAACGTCAGCATCGACGGGCTGCAGTCCACCCGGCCGGCCAACAAAGTGGTGGGAACGGCGCGGACGCTGCGCTACGTCCCCAATCGGGAGGACCTGTTCAAGGCCCACGGCGGCGGCTACAACGCGCAGAAGCGGGCGATCGACACGCTCAACGACGGCGAAATCCTGGTGATGGAGGCCCGTGGCGAGCAGGGTACCGGCACCGTTGGGGACATCCTGGCGCTGCGGGCACAGGTCAAGGGCGCGGCGGCCATCATCACCGACGGCGGCGTGCGGGACCTGAGCGCGGTCGCCGCGCTGGAGATGCCCACCTACTTTTCCAATCCGCACCCGGCCGTGCTGGGCCGTCGGCACATTCCCTGGGACGTTGACCTCACCATTGCCTGCGGCGGCGCCACCGTCCAGCCCGGGGACATCATCGTCGCCGACGCGGACGGCATCCTGGTCATCCCGCCGGCACTGGCAGCGGAGCTGGCGGAGGACTCCATCCGGCAGGAGCATGAGGAAACCTTCATCGCCGCGATGGTGGCCGAGGGGCACAGCGTGGACGGGCTCTACCCGATGAACGCGTCCTGGCGCGAGAAGTACCAGCAGTGGGCGCTGGAGCATCCGGTGGG
>DATIMB010000098.1:0-3004 GCA_035475875.1 Micrococcaceae bacterium | reverse complement strand
AATGTTGCTCATCAGAAGCCTTTCGTGGGTCTCACATCGGAAGCGCCCGGACGTTCAAGGCCGGGCTGGGTATTCAATCAGACGGAACGACGACGGCGGCTGGACAGGCATGTCCTCCGTCTTGTCCCAGTCTTCCCGGTCTGTGGAGTGCATTTCAAGCCACCGGAGAAAGTATAGGCACAGCGCCCTCGCGGACTGGTTCCGCTCACGGACTGGTTCTGCTCACGGACTGGTTCTGCTCAATGGTTGGACCCTCTCGCTGAGCAGAACCGGGCCTTGCTCAGCGAGCGGGGACACTCCCTGAGCAGAACGGGGCCCGGCAGCTAGCCGGGGCAACTCCTACCCGGGGCAACTCCTACCCGGCGAACACCTCGGCGCGACGGCTACAACGGACATGGCTTTCGGCCAGCCCGCATAGAAGGCCAGGTGGATGATGAGCTCTGCGATCTCCTCCTCGTAGGGCTGCAGCTCGATGAGCTCCTCACCGCGTGTTTGGACGTAACCGGCCCCCTCCGTCGCACGTGCAGTGTCTGCCCCACGGCATGCTTGTGCCAGGCGGTGTGGGCGCCGGGAGTCAGTCAGGTATTCAGTGGGGAGGTATTCAGTGCGGAGGCCGCCGTCGTCGGATGCTCCGCCGCCAGGGAGGCGAGGAGCCGCAGCCGCTCGGCCGACGGCGAGGCGGGCTCGGCCGTATAGATCATCATGACCAGCCCGGGTTCTGCCGTAATCGCGAGTTCCTCGTAAGCGAGCACCAGCTCGCCCACCTCCGGATGGAGAAACCGCTTCGTCCCCGATCCGTGGCTGCGCACATCGTGGGCGCCCCAGAGCGTCCGGAACGTCCCGCTCTGCGTGGACAGCTCGCCGACCAGGTTCTGGAGTCCGCGGTCGTGCGGGTCGCGTCCGGCCTCCGCGCGCATGATTGCCACGCACATCTGGGCGAACAGATCCCAATCGGGGTAGAAGTCCCGGGACGCCGGATCAAGGAACTGAAAGCGGGCCAGGTTTGGAATGCGGCCGCTGTCGCCGATCAGCGGGGAGTAGAATGCACGGCCGAGGGCGTTCGTGGCGAGCAGATCCTGCTGCGGGTTGCGGACAAAGGCGATGCCTTCGGTGATCGCGTCCAGAGCCCAGTGCAGGCTGGGGCGCGAGCCGCTCTGCTTCGAGGCCCGTCGGCGCGGACGCCCGGAGGTGGGGATGCCATCGGCGGCACGGGCAAGGTCCAGCAGGTGCGCCCGCTCCGTGTCGTTGAGCTGCAGCGCCCGGGAGATTGCGTCGAGAACCGACGAGGACGCCCCTGCGATGGCGCCACGCTCCAGCTTTGAGTAGTACTCCACGCTCACCCCGGCGAGCATCGCCACCTCGACGCGCCGCAGTCCCAGCACACGCCTGTTCGGACCGGCGGGAATGCCGGCCTGGTCCGGAGTGACCTTGGCGCGCCGTGACATGAGATATTCACGGACCTCAGTTCGATTGTCCATACCGCCACAATAGATCCGGCCTGGCGGGGCGTGGGAGTCCCTGCCAGTACACCCCTTCACAGGGACTCCCACCAAGCCGCCGGGTGGCATGTACTGAAGGAGTGCCGAATTCATCTCCCCTCTTCCAGCGCCCCTCCGGGCGCCTGCTGCCGACCCTGTTACTGGTGCTGACCGTGTTCGGTCCGATCTCGATGGATCTCTACCTGCCCGTACTGCCCGCGCTGACGGTTGGGCTCCACGCAGCAACCTCCACCGCGCAGCTCACCGTCACCGCGTGCCTGATCGGCCTCGCCGTTGGCCAACTCATCGCCGGCCCGCTGTCGGACAGGGTGGGCCGTTCCGCCCCGCTGTCTGCCGGCGTCGTCGCCTACATCGCCGCCTCGGTGCTGTGCGCCGCCAGCCCAAGCGTCGAGTCGCTGATCGGGGCACGGTTCGTGCAGGGCCTTGCCGGAGGTGCAGGCATCGTCATAGCCCAGGCCGCTGGCCGCGACATCTACTCGGGCCCTGCACTGATCCGCTACTACGGCCGGATGACGGTACTGGGCGGGCTTGCGGCCATCATCGGCCCGCTGCTGGGCGGCCAGCTCGCCAGGGTTGCCGACTGGCACGGCCTTTTCCTTTTCCTCGCGGCGATCGGCGGGGCCATCCTCCTGGCCATCGCCCTGACCTACCGCGAGACGCTGCCGCCCTCGCGCCGCACCGGCGGCGGATTCGCGCAAACCGGCCGCGCCTTCCGCACGCTGCCCTCGAACCGTACCTTCACCGGCGCGGTGCTGGTGCAGGGCTTCGTCAATGCCGCCCTGTTCGCCTACCTCAGCGGCGCCACCTATGTGCTGCAGGGCATCTACGGCCTCTCCCCGCAGCAGTACGCGCTGGCTTTCGGCCTGAACTCGGCCGGCTTCATGGTGTTCGGCTACCTGGCCGGCCGCAGCAGCGAGCGGTGGAGCGTCAAGGGCAGCCTCGTCGTCGGCCTCGCCATGTGTGCCCTGGGCGCCCTCGGCGTGCTGGCGTCCGCACTGTTCGCACTGCCGTTGGCCGCCGTCGTCCTCTCCCTCCTGGTGCTGGTCAGCGGCGTCGCCGTCACCACGCCGCCCACGACGACCCTGGCCCTGGCCGACTATCCGCAGATGGCCGGCACCGCATCCTCGCTGCTGGGCATGGCGCGTTTCGCCTTCGGAGGAGCATCCGCCCCGTTCGTCGGGATCGCCGGCGCGGCCACCATGCTGCCGCTCGGCGTGGTCACCGTCGCCTCGGTCGCCCTGGCCGGCACGGCGTACGGGACGCTGCTGATCCGCCGCAGCGAACGGACGACGACGGCGCCACCTGCCTCCCGGCGCGAGCTCACCGGCGCGGGCGCCTCCTGAAGCGCGGCGGCTAGAAGCTCTTGCTGAGGTGTGGTCCAGGAATTCCGGTCAGCGGCGGGCAGCCGACGCGCCGTGCTGGCCGGCCCAGCTCCGTCCGGGCCTTCGAGGCGCCGCAGGGCCCGGATTTTGCCAAGGACCCGGACGTGGTGAAGTTCCTTTCAG
>DATIMB010000097.1:0-4507 GCA_035475875.1 Micrococcaceae bacterium | reverse complement strand
CAGCCAAAGCGCCGTCGCCCGGATGGAGCAAGGCAAGCAGAACCTGAGCCTGAAGATGATCCAGCGGATTGAAAGCATCTTCGGCGGGGGCATCGTCCATTTCGGGCCACCCAAGACCACCCACCTGCGGGTCGTGGGCGGCCATGAGCTTTCCGGCAGCGTGGACGTCAACTCCAGCAAGAACGCCGGCGTCGCCCTGCTCTGCGCCAGCCTGCTGAACCGGGGCACCACCACGCTGCGGCGGCTGGCCCGGATCGAGGAGGTGAACCGCATCGTCGAGGTGCTCACCAGCATTGGCGTGGAATGCACCTGGCTGAACGCGTCCGACCTGCAGATCCGCCGGCCGGAGGTGCTGGACCTGGCGGCGATGGACATCGAGGCCGCCCGTCGGACCCGCAGCGTGATCATGCTGCTGGGCCCGCTGCTCGACGAGGAAGGCGAGTTCCGCCTTCCCTATGCCGGTGGCTGCGATCTGGGCACCCGTACGGTAGAGCCGCACATGCAGGCGCTACGGCAGTTCGGCCTGTCCGTCCGGGCCCACTCCGGGTTCTATGCCGTCCGCACCCCGGAGGCGGATTCCCTGGACCGCACGTTCGTACTCACCGAGCGCGGCGACACCGTGACGGAAAACGCGGTGATGGCGGCGGCCCACCGCCAGGGCACCACGGTGATCCGCAATGCCAGCCCCAACTACATGGTCCAGGACCTGTGCTTCTATCTGCAGGGGCTGGGGGTAGGGGTTGAGGGCGTCGGCAGTACCACGCTGACCATCCGCGGCCGGGCCCGGATCGACGCGGACCTGGAGTACTCGCCGTCCGAAGACCCGATTGAGGCGATGAGCCTGATCACCGCGGGCATCGTCACCGGCTCAGAGGTGACCATCAGACGGGTTCCCATCGAATTCATGGAAATCGAGCTCAGCGTGCTGGAGCAGATGGGGTTCCAGTACCGCAAGTCCCAGGAGTACCGCGCCCGCAACGGCCATACCCGGCTGGTGGACATCACCACGCTCCGCTCCGAATTGCGGGCAGCACCGGACAAGATCCACCCGATGCCCTTCCCCGGGCTGAACATCGACAACCTGCCGTTCTTTGCAGTCATCGCCTCCTGCGCCGAGGGTTCCACCCTGATCCACGACTGGGTCTACGAAAACCGGGCCATTTACCTCACCGAACTTAACCGTTTGGGGGCAAAGGTCCGGCTGCTGGATCCGCACCGGGTCGACGTGGCCGGGCCCACCAAATGGCGCGCGGCCGAGATCGGCTGCCCACCTGCGCTGCGCCCGGCCGCCTGCATCCTGCTGGCCATGCTGGCAGCCAAGGGCACCTCAGAGCTGCGCAACATCTACGTGATCGAGCGCGGCTACGAGGATCTGGCCGAGCGGCTGAACACGATCGGCGCCGAAATCCAGTACTTCCAGGATTAACCCATCGGCTGGAGCTAGATGCCGGCGAGGGCCTTGGCCAGGTCCGCTTTGAGGTCCTCGAGGTCCTCCAGGCCCACCGAGAGCCGCACCACGCCGTCGCTAAGTCCGATGGCGGCACGGCCTTCCGGGCCCATAGCACGGTGCGTGGTGGTGGCCGGATGGGTGATCAGGGACTTGGAGTCGCCCAGGTTGTTGGAAATGTCGATGATCCGCAGCCCGTTGAGCAGGGCAAAGGCCGCGTCCTTCGCCGACTTCCCCGCGGCGGAAGCGAGTTCAAAGGTCAGCACGGTTCCGCCCGCCTTCATCTGGGATTTGGCCAGCTCAAACTGGGGGTGTGAGGGCAATAGCGGGTATTTCACCCAGTTCACGGCCGGCTGCTGTTCCAGGAATTCGGCCAGCAGCAACGCGTTCGCGGACGAGTGGTTCACCCGCAGGCCCATGGTTTCCAGCCCCTTGGTCAGCACCCAGGCGTTGAAGGCGGACAGGGCCGGCCCGGTGTGCCGCATCAGGTTCTTGACCGGTCCGTCAATGAACTCCTTGGTGCCCAGCACCGCCCCGCCCAGCACCCGCCCCTGCCCGTCGATGTGTTTGGTGCCCGAGTAGACAATGACGTCCGCGCCCAGGTCCCCGCACTTCTGCAGCAGCGGAGTGGCAAAAACGTTGTCCGCCACCACCTTGGCGCCCGCTTCGTGCGCCAGCCGGCAGACCTCCCTGATGTCGACGATCTCCTGCATGGGATTGGAGGGAGATTCAAAGAACACCGCCGTCGTGGGAACGGATAGGGCCTGTGCCCACTGCTCCAGGTCCGGTCCGTCGACGAAAACCGTCTCCACACCCCAGCGCGGGAGGATCTCGTTGAGGACGACAAAGCAGGAACCGAACAGCGACCGTGCCGCCACCACCCGGTCCCCGGCGCCCAGCAGCGCCGCCAGTGCGGTGAAGACGGCGGACATGCCCGACGCCGTGGCAAAGCAGGCTTCGGTGCCCTCGAGCAGGCGCAACCGTTCCTGGAACGTGGCCACGGAGGGGTTGCCGTAGCGCGAGTAGACAAAGCGCTCGGCTTCCCCGGTGAAGGCCTGTTCCGCGGCTTCGGCCGTCTCGTAGACGAAACCGGAGTTCAGGAACAGTGCTTCGGAGGTCTCCTGGAAGTTTGAGCGGTCAAGACCGCCCCGTACCGACTGCGTGTCCGGTGCCCAGGCCGCCGCATTTTCGTTGAAGTTGCTCATCGGATCAGCACTCCCTCCATGGCAGCCGGCGGTTCTTCCAGCCGTTGACGGTCCGGTCCCCGTAGGCGTCCTGGACCCCTTCGAAGCCCTCCAGCACATTGAAGGAGGTGTAGCCGGCCTGGGTGGCCGCCTCCGCGGCGGCGATGGAGCGCTGCCCGGAGCGGCACAGAAAGACGAGTTCCGCGGCGGAGGGATCCGGAAGGTATGCCCTCAGCTGGTCCAGAAAGTCCGGATTCGGTGCGCCCCCGGCCAGGTTCCATTGGACCAGCAGCGGCTCCTGCTGGTGTTCCGGCAGGTCTTCCTGCAGTTCTTCCTGCTGACCGCGGGATGCCTGCGGAACGCGGGGGATGCCGATGTGGGTCCACTCCGCCTGCGTGCGTACATCCACCAGCACAGCGCCGGAGGTCAGCTTGGCCCAGGCCTGCTCAGGGGTGAGGTCGCCCGCGTAACTCACTGGACGCCGTCGTTCACTGATGTGGCGGACGCGTGCCCGGAAGCGGCATAAGCGGGGGAGCCGGGCAGGACGACGGCCTGCGCCGCCAGGACCCTGGCGCCGTCGAACGTCAGCGCCGGGCCGCCGTGCAGGACGTAACCCTCGGCCAGGGCGGCGCTCACCCGCTCACAGAAGGAGCGGTCGTCCGGTCCGGTCAGCAGCCGGTAGGCCAGCGGGGAATCTTCAGCAGGCAATTCTGTCTCCTTTTTGCAACGGTGGATGCAAGCGCAGTGCCGGACAGGAGGGCCATGCTCGGATCGCTTCACGCTTGCAAGCCATAGCCGGTAGCTACGTTTTGCCGAGTATTCACCTGAGGCACCCCGCCGGGAAAGAGGGTTGCCGGCCAGCAAGTCAGGGCTCTCCAAGTCGGGCTTGGCGCTGGCACTCATTACTCAAGAACGAAAATAGCACTCCGGCGGGGCGGGCGGCACATCGAAGGGCGAGGATGACGATTCTTGTCCTGCCCGGGCTCCTGGAACCAGTCCCCGCAGTGATTCGGCTGCGGGGAATCAGTTGCCCGTGGAGCTATTCGGCACCGTCCATGAGGGCGCTCAGTTCCGCCGTCAGCGAGGCCCTGACATCCGCCGCGCCAATCTCCTTCCCATCGATCCGGTTGACCGGTGCCAGCAGCCGGATGCTGGAAATCAGCCAGACGGCGTCGGCGTCAAACAGGTCCGCCGGTTCCAGCGGCCCGTAGCCCAGCTCCCACCCGGCCGCGCGGGCCGCCTTGAACAGCGCCCCCTGGGAGGTGCCCGGCAGGATGCCGCTGTCCAGCCGCGGGGTGATCAGCCGTTTCACCTGCGTCTGGCCCTCGCCTTCCAGCTGGGCCAGTAGGACGGACGACGTCGGCCCCTCCAGCACGCGCCCGTCACTGCTGGTGAATATCACGTCGTCCGCGCCGTTGGCATGGGCATAACGCAGGGCGGCCATGTTCACGGCATAGGACAGGGTCTTGGCCCCCAGCAGCAGCCATGGCGCACGCTCCGCCAGGCCGCTGTCGAATCCGCGGTCCAGCAGGAGGACATCGATCCCGGTTTCCCGCTGCAGTTTGCCTGCCGCCGGCGGGGTGGAAACCTGTACCCAGGCGGTGGGGGTGGCGCTGCCTTCCACGCCGCGGGTCACGATCAGCTTCACGACAGCCTCATCCGACGCGTCGTCTGCCGTGAGGCCCTGGCGGAATTCGGCCAGCGCAGTGGCCATGGCCCGCCGCCAGGTTTCCTGCTCCGGGATGTCCAGGTCCAGTGCGCGGGCGGAGGAACCCAGCCGGTCAAGGTGGGCCTGCATCTTTCGCGGGGCCCCGCCGACCGCCAGCAGCGACTCGAAAATACCGTCCCCGCGGGTGGCGCCCTGGTCCGTGGCCAT
>DATIMB010000096.1:0-3195 GCA_035475875.1 Micrococcaceae bacterium | reverse complement strand
CTGGAGCTGACGGCCGACGGCGGCAAGCTCGTGACGCTCGGCGGTGACCACACGATTGCCCTGCCGCTGCTGCGGGCGGCCGCCGAACGCGCCGGCCAGCCGGTGGCGATGCTGCACTTCGACGCGCACCTGGACACCTGGGACACCTACTTCGGCGCCGAATACACGCACGGAACCCCCTTCCGCCGCGCGGTGGAGGAGGGCATCCTGGATACCGAAGCCATCAGCCACATCGGCACCCGCGGTCCGCTCTACGGCAAAAAAGACCTCGACGACGACCACCGCTTCGGCTTCGGCATCGTCACCAGTGCGGACGTGTACTACCAGGGCGTGCTGGAGACCGTCGCGAAGGTTCGGGACCGGATCGGCAACCGCCCGCTCTACATCTCGGTGGACATCGATGTGCTGGATCCGGCCCACGCGCCCGGCACCGGAACCCCGGAAGCGGGCGGCATCACCAGCCGGGAGCTGCTGGAGATCATCCGCGGCTTGCGCGGCATGAACCTGATCGGCGCGGACATTGTCGAGGTGGCCCCGGCCTACGATCACGCGGAAATCACCGGCGTGGCCGGCAGCCATGTGGCCTTCGAGCTGGTGACGCTGCTGGCGGACAACGCCGTGGAAGGGGACCGCTTCGGCGCTGAGACCGGCTATGCCGCCCAGTCGCTGGACCGCCGTCCGCGCCGCGCCGCCGGTTTCTCCACCGCCCCGGTTGGCGCCCCCGTGGTCGACCAGGCCCCCGCCAGCGGGCGCGCGGAGACCAGCCGGGGCGCCGAGTGAAGGACTTCGACCCCGGCGCCGGAGCTCCCGCCGTGCGCAACGGCGGTGACCTTGTCGTCGAGACTCTGGCAGCGCTGGGCGCCCGTACCGTGTTCGGCATCCCCGGCCAGCACGCCCTGGGGCTCTTCGACGCACTGAGCCGCTCGCCGCTGCACTTCGTTTCCTCGCGGGTGGAGAACAACTCGGCGTTTGCTGCCGACGGCTACTCCCGCGCCACGGGCGAGGTGGGTGTGCTGTTCCTCTCCACCGGCCCCGGGGCGCTGACCTCGCTCGCCGGGCTGCAGGAGGCGTACGCCACCGGGGTGCCGATGATCGTCGTCGCCAGCCAGATCCCGCTGGAGGGCCTGGGCGCGCGGCGCAAGGGAATGCTGCATCAGCTCGACGACCAGAAGGCCTCGGCCGCGAACGTCACCAAGAGCCAGCGACTGATCCAGCACGCCTCCGGCATCCCCTCAGCCATCCAGGACGCCTGGACCGAGGCCGTCTCCTCGCCGCAGGGCCCGGTCTGGATCGAGGTTCCGCAGAACGTGCTGCTGGATCCCATCGTGGTGCCGGCGGTGGAAGACGCGCTGGCCGAACCGTTCGACAACCCGCCGCGGGTGGAACTGGTCCGCGAAGCGGTCAAGTGGCTGGCCGCGGCAGAGCGTCCGGCCATCGTGGCCGGCGGCGGCACCCGGCGCGGCCGGGCGCAGGCACCGCTGCTTTCCATCGCGGAGAAGCTCAATGCGCCCGTGGTCTGCTCACCCGGCGGAAATGGCGCCTTCCCCTGGAACCATGAACTGTCGCTGCAGTCCTGGGTGGAGGACCGCCACGTCACCGAGGTGCTGGAGGACGCCGACGTGCTCATCGTCGTCGGCTCCTCGCTGGGCGAGGTGACCTCCAACTACTTCACGCTGGCCCCGCGGGGGCGGATCATCCAGATCGACGCGGAGCCGCGGGTGCTGGAATCCAACCGACCGGCCCTGGGGATCCGCGCCGATGCCGGCCAGGCCCTGCGCGCCCTCGATGAAGCGCTGACCGAGCCGCACGGCGAACGCGCCAACTGGCACGGCAGGACGCCGCAGATCCTGGTCAAGGAAACCCTCGGCAAGGTCTCTGCCCGACTGGAGGCCCAGGGGCTGGAGTTGGAGCGCAGGTTCATGGCGGACATCCGCGAGGCAGTGCCGGATGACATGCAGACCTTCTGGGACATGACCATCTCCGCCTACTGGGCCTGGAGCTGCTGGGATTCCCGCGAGGGCCAGTTCCATTCCGCGCAGGGTGCCGGCGGGCTCGGCTTCGGCTATCCCGCGGCCATCGGCGGCGCCCTGGGACTGCAAACGCAGGGCAGGCCGGCCCGGGTGCTGGCGGTGTCCGGCGACGGCTCCTCGATGTATTCGATCGCCGAGCTGGCCACGGCCCGGCAGCACAATGCGCCTGTCACCTGGCTGATTGTCGACGACGGCGGCTACGGCATCCTGCGCGAATACATGGTGGGCGCCTTCGGCAAGGCAACGCACACCGAGCTGGCGCGGCCGGATTTCGTGAAGCTGGCCGAGTCGTTCGGCGTGCCGGCACGGCGGGTGGCACCAGAGGACGTCGGGGACGCGCTGCGGGAAGGCTTCGCCGCGGACGGACCCAACGTCGTCGTGGTGGACGTGCTGCTGAAGATGTTCGGTCCGACGCACCTGGCCACCTGACCGGGAAGCAGCCCGCGGCGGCCGCGGCGCGACGGGCCAGCCAGGCCACCTTACCGCCAGCGGCACGAGCGCCTGGGCTAGAGTCTGGGCATGACGGACACCCCTGCCCCCGCGACTACCCTCCGAGTGGAGGAGCGCACCCTGCTGCTGGCCGACCTCGGTCCGGCCAGCATCCTGCCCCCGGTCGCGCCCAGCCTGGAGCAGGCCGCTAACGGAGCCGGCGGCTGGAACGTCCCGGCGGAGATGGCCGCGGAGATCGGCTACGGCGGGGTGCCCAATATCTATCCGTACACCCTGCAGGACGGGTATGGGCGCGAGGTCGCCGCCCGCCAGGTTCCCGCCGTCGTGCTGGAAAATTCCCGGCTGCGCGCCGTGTTCCTGCCCTCCCTGGGCGGCCGGCTCTGGGAACTCTACGACAAGGCGCGAGGGAAAGGGCTCCTGCACACCCAGCAGCGGATCCAGTTCGCCAACCTGGCGCTGCGCAACGCCTGGTTCGCCGGCGGCGTGGAATGGAACATCGGCACCCGCGGCCACTCGCCCACTACCGCCAGCCCGCTCCACGCCGCCATTGTCCGTACCCCGGATGGCGTCGACATCCTGCGGATGTGGGAGTTCGAGCGGCTCCGCGAGGTGGTCTTCCAGCTGGACGTCTGGCTGCCCGCGGACTCCGACGTCCTGCTGGTGGCGGTGCGCATCCGCAATCCCAACCGCCACGACGTCCCGATGTACTGGTGGA
>DATIMB010000095.1:0-2783 GCA_035475875.1 Micrococcaceae bacterium | reverse complement strand
CCCGGTCAGCAGGAACAGGATGGACGGCACCGCCACCACCAGCTGCGGGGCGCCCATCCGCAGCGCCACCACGCGCGCCGCGATGCCCACCGCCACGGCGGCCACCGCGGGGGCAAACCTTTCCCCCAATCCGCCGGTGGTTCCGCCCAGCAGCACCAGGTAGCCAATGAGTCCCACCACGCCGGTGGGCACGAGCAGCGACAGCTTGGTCTGTTCGGCAATGCCGACCGTCACTGTTGCCAGCACCACCAGCGGCAGCGTGGCCCATAGCGGCAGGGCACCCGAGAGCGGTGCCACCACCTGGAGCCGGTCGGACCCGAACGGCGAACCGCAGACCAGTGCCACCGCGATCCCGGAGACGATGGCGCCGAAGGTCAGGAAGGCGGAGAGGAACCGGCCGGCAGCGGTGACCGGGAAGCCGTTGATGGCATCCTGCACGGCGGAGACCAGCCGGCCGGAGGGCAGCAGCAGCAGGATTCCCCCGGTGACCACCACGGACGGCGCGATCGGCATGCTCAGCAGCGAGGAAATCAGCGCCAACGCGGTGACAACAAAGGAACTGGTGGCCGTGACAAAGAAGTCAGGCACGCGCCAGCGTCCCAACGTGCGCGCCAGCATGCCCACCAGCAGGTTACTCACCAGCGCCACCGCCGCACCCATCGATCCGCCGCCGATCACGGCCACGATGGTCGCCGCGAAGACGGCTTCCGCGAGCGTAACCATCCAGCGCGGGAACGGTTTGGGCCGGCGGATGATGGCGTCCAGCCGGCGGACTGATTCGTCCCGGCCAACCCCGCCGGAGACTATGTCCGTCACCAGTTCATGCACTAGGGACAGCCCGGCATAATTGTTCGTCCACGACCGCACCACGCGCAGCAGGGTGATGGGCGTGGCGTCCTTCTTGGCGTAGTTGATCACCACCGACTGGTTCGTTATGTCCACCTCAATGTTGCGCAGACCCAGCGCGGCGGTCACGGCGATAATGCTGGTTTCCACCTCCAGCGCGCCGGCACCGTAGCGGAACATGGTCTCCGCGAGGTGCAGCGCAAAGTCGATGGTTTTGCGCGCGGACGCATCCACCCCGCCCACCTGGATCATCGGATTGGCGTACGGGCTTCCGGCCAGCCGGTCCACGATGTTCATCGGCGCCGTGGGCGGCGCCTCCCCCTGCACCAGCCGCCGCAGCACACGGCGCGCCGCGTAGTTGGGCTTGGGCAGTGGCACCATCGGGATCAGGCGAGCGTGCGGACCGTCCTGGGCCGGCGGCGGGGCGGCGCCCGGAGCGGGCTTGGGCGCGGGCGGGGCGGCCGACGACGACGGAGCCGGCGCGGGCGCAGCCGACGACGGAGCCGGCTCGGGTGCGGATGCAGCCGACGGAACCGGCTTGGGTGCGGACGCAGCCGACGGAGCCGTTTTCGATGCGGACGCGGCCGCCGATGACGGAACCGTCCTGGGGGCGGGCGTCACGGTGCGCCGGCCGATGATCGGGTCCGGCTTCCTGTGCGGACGGGATGTCGGATCCCGTGGTGTCTGGCTCATCGGCCGCCTCCTTTCCGCTGCTCCCGGCCTGCCGCCGTCGTCGTCTGTTACTCCCCTAATAGAACTGCTGGCCCGTCCGCCGGGTGTAGAGCTGGCGGAAAACCCGCTCGCCCAGCGTGGTCCACAGCTTGTATCGGAGCGGGCTGATGACCAGGTCATAGCAGCCCACAAAATCCGTCACCGTTTTGGAGAAACTGGTCTTGAACAGGCCCAGGCCGTGGTGCGGGTGGCTGCTGTCCTTGAGCCTGTCAGCCGGCGGGGTGCCGCAGAAATCGTACTCGGTGACCCCGAGTTCCTTCAGCTCGTTGATGGCGGTCCACTGGACCAGGTGCGAATCGCCATACTGCGAGCGCCGCTGCAGGGATCCGCCGTCCTTGTAGGTGCCCTTGCGCCCGTAATTGATCACGAATGCGCCCACCGAGGCCCGGCCGTCCTCGTAGACAAAGTACAGCCTGCCCTGCTTCCGGCCGACGAACCCGGACCAGAACTGCCGGTAGTAGTCGTAGTCCCGGATCTGCGTGGTGCCCTTCTCCGCAATGGTGCCGGACATCAGCGCGTACATCGTCCGGAAGTTCTCCTCCGTCGGCTCCACCTGCACCACGTCCACCCCCTCGCGGATGGCGCGCCGGATCGCGTTTCGGCCGCGCGAATGCAGGTTCCGCAGCAGCTGGTTCTCGTCCGGGGAGACATCCAACAGGGCTGTGCTGTCATTCGGCTGCAGGTTGAAGGTCTTGAGCAGGCCTGCCGCGGCCAGCACCGAACGGGCTTCGGGGCTGTCCACGATGTCCGGCTCGATTTTGAGCGCAAAAACGTTCAGCCGGGCACGCTTGACGAAGTTCTTGGTGGCCTGCATCATCGGCGGAATATCGGTGGCATCCGCGGCGTCCGGGCCCTTGATCAGGTACCAGAACCGGCCGAGCACCGGGAAGGATTTCTCCAGGACCAGGTTGTAGCTGCTGTATGAGGCTGATTCATAGACCAGGTACAGCGGCTTCCAGCCGTAGTGGGCCTTGACTGCGGCGAACGCCTCCGACTGCAGCAGGTTGCCCCCATTGGGGTTGGCGATGACATGCGCGTCCCAGTCGGCGATCTCGGCTGCGGACGCAAACCGGGCGGTGAATTCTGGCAAAAGACCCTCAATTACGGTGGCGTTCAACGGCTCCATCCAGTCTAACGGCCAGCGCCTGTGCAGATTCTGGGCGGCCGGGCAGCCAGCATGAGGCCTTGCTCACCCTGCCCGAGGA
>DATIMB010000094.1:0-4449 GCA_035475875.1 Micrococcaceae bacterium | reverse complement strand
AGCCCCAGAGCGGCGGCGACGCTGACGACGTCGAAGGCCACCCGCTGCGGCTCCACCGCGCTGCCGTCCGGGTTCTTCAGTGCCCAGTCCGGATCCTTGAGGCCGTGCCCGGTGACGGTGATGACAATCGTCTTGCCGGCCGGCACTTCTCCGGCCGCGTGCTTCTTGAGGATCCCGGCAACGCCGGCGGCCGAAGCGGGTTCGACGAACACGCCTTCCTTGGCGGAGAGCCAGCGGTGCGCTTCAAGGATCTGCTGGTCGGTGACCGAGTCGATGAAGCCGCCGGACTCGTCGCGGGCCGCAACGGCCAGATCCCAGGAGGCCGGGTTGCCGATCCGGATGGCGGTGGCAATGGTGTCAGGCTCGGTGATGGGGTGGCCGGCCACAAACGGTGCAGCGCCGGCGGCCTGGAACCCCCACATGGCAGGGGTCCTGGTGGCCACGGCGTCAAGGGTGCCGGCGGTGGCTGACTCGTAGGGCGCGGCGTACTCCTTATAACCCTTCCAGTACGCACTGATGTTGCCGGCGTTGCCCACCGGCAGGACATGGATGTCCGGGGCATCGCCCAGGCTGTCCACCACCTCGAACGCGCCGGTCTTCTGCCCCTCGATCCGGGCCGGGTTGACCGAGTTCACCAGGAACACCGGGTAGGAATCGGCCAGCTTGCGCGCCACGTCCAGGCAATTGTCAAAGTTGCCGTCCACCTGCAGCAGGGTGGCGCCGTGCGCCACCGCCTGGCTGAGCTTGCCCATGGAGATCTTGCCCTCCGGCACCAGCACTGCACAGGTCAGGCCGGCGCTGGTCGCATAGGCCGCCGCGGACGCGGAGGTGTTGCCGGTGGAGGCGCAGACCACGGCCTTGGCCCCGGCCGCAACGGCGGCCGTCATGGCCATGGTCATGCCACGGTCCTTGAAGCTGCCGGTCGGGTTCATCCCCTCCACCTTGAGGTACACCTCGGAACCGGTCAGCGCGGACAGCGCCTGCGCGTGCACCAGGGGCGTGCCGCCCTCCCCCAGGGTGATCACCCGGGTGGATTCGGTAACCGGCAAACGCTGCGCATATTCGCGGATCACACCGCGCCACTGATGAGCCATTTAGACTCCCTCCACCCTCAGGACACTCGTTACGGAATTGATGACGTCCAGGCTCTTGACCGCCCGGACGGTGGCCGCGAGTGCGGCCTCGGAAGCACGGTGCGTGACAATCCGCAGTTCGGCCGACACCGGCTTGCCGCCGTAGTCAACGTCGCGGTGGATGGTCTGGCGCATCGTTTCGATGGACACCCCGTGCTCGGCGAAAAGATGGGCTATCCGCGCCAGCACGCCGGGCTGGTCCGCCACGTCCAGGCCGATGTAATAGCTGGTGAACACGTTCTCGATACCCAGCGCCGGAACGTGCCCGGTAGTGGTTTCGGTCCTGCCAGGACCGCCGAGCACCAGCCGCCGCGCTGCGGAGACCAGGTCGCCCAAGACTGCGGATGCCGTTGGCGTTCCGCCGGCCCCCTGGCCGTAGAACATCAGCTCGCCGGCGGACTCGGCTTCGATGAAGACGGCATTGAAGGCGCCGCGGACGGCGGCCAGCGGATGCTCGCGCGGCAGCAGCGTCGGGTGCACGCGCACGCTCACACCATCCTCCGTGATGCCGTTGCCGCGGTCCACGGTCAGCTTTTCGGCGATGGCCAGCAGTTTGATCACATAGCCAGCGTCCTTGGCGGCGGCAATGTCGGCGGCGGAAACGCCTGTGATGCCCTGGCAGTGCACCTCTTCGAGCGGAAAGCGGGTGTGGAAGGACAGCGAGGCCAGGATAGCGGCCTTGGCCGCTGCGTCGTGGCCCTCGATATCCGCCGTCGGATCCGCCTCCGCGTAGCCCAGCCGCTGCGCCTCCTTGAGCGCGTCCTCGAACTGCGCTCCGGTGGAATCCATCTGGTCCAGGATGTAGTTGGTGGTGCCGTTGACAATGCCCAGCACCCGGGTGATCCGGTCCCCGGCCAGGCTGTCGCGGATGGGCCGCAGGATGGGAATGGCCCCGGCCACTGCTGCCTCATAGGACAGCTGCACGCCGGCCGCGTCCGCCTTTTCGTACAGCGTGGGACCGTCCGCGGCCAGCAGGGCCTTGTTGCCGGTCACCACGCAGGCCCCGTGCTCAATGGCTGTCAGGATCAGCGAACGCGCCGGCTCGATCCCGCCCATCAGCTCGATCACAATATCCGCGTCCTTGGCCAGCGCCGAAGCGTCGGTGGTGAACAGCTCCTGCGGTAGGTCCACCTCGCGCGGGGCGGCAGGGTTGCGTACCGCGATTCCGGCCAGTTCCAGCTTCGCGCCGGTGCGGGCGGCCAGCGCATCGGCGTCGGCAAGGAGGATCCGCGCAACCTGGGACCCCACATTGCCACAGCCCAGCAGGGCCACCTTCAGTGTCTTCACGTTTCTTAAGCCCCTAAATCGCGTGCCAGCAAGTCGTCTTCGGTTTCGCCCCGCACTATCAGGCGGGCTACCCCGTCCCGGACGGCGGCCACGGGCGGCCGCGGAACATAGTTGTAGTTGCTGGCCAGTGCCCAGCAGTACGCCCCGGTCCCGGGAACAGCAAGCAGATCCCCGGCCGCCACGTCTTCGGGCAGATATACATCTCTAACAACAATGTCACCGCTCTCGCAATGTTTGCCCACCACGCGGGACAGCGCCGGGGCCGCCACCGAGGAACGGCTGGCCAGCACGGCCGAGTAATCCGCGTCGTAGAGCACCGGACGGGCGTTGTCGCTCATCCCGCCGTCGACCGACACATAGCGCCGCGGCAGCGTAACCTGGCCCGCCGCCAAGGTGTCCCGGCCCGCGCTGCCGGCATCGCCGTCGTCGGACCCTACCGCCCCGGAAACGTCCACATTAACCGTCTTCAAGGTGCCGGTTTCATAGAGCGTGAAGGTGCTGCTGCCCACGATCGCCCGGCCCGGCTCGATGGAGATCCGCGGCGCGTCGATTCCCAGCCTGGTACAGGCGGCGCGGACGACGGCGGCCATCGCCTGGGCGATTTCCGCAGCGGGTCGCGGGGTGTCCGCGGCGGTGTACGCAATGCCGTAGCCGCCGCCCAGGTCCAGTTCGGGCAGTGTGATGGAATACTTGCGCTGCATCGCGGCCAGGAACTCCAGCAGCCGCTCAGCTGCCAGTTCAAACCCGACCGGTTCGAAGATCTGCGAACCGATGTGGCAGTGCAGGCCCAGCAGGTCGATGCCAGGGTACCCGGAAGCCGCCGCCACCGCCTGCTCCGCTGCGGAGAGCCCGTTGTCCGCCGCCATGGACAGGCCGAACTTCTGGTCCTCATGCGCGGTGGCAATGAACTCGTGCGTGTGGGCGTGCACGCCGGGCGTCAGCCGCAGCATCACCCTGGCCCGGACGCCGCGGTCCGCGGCGATCGCCGCCAGGCGGTCCAGCTCGGCCAAGCTGTCCACCACAATCCGGCCCAGGCCCATATCCAGCGCACGGATGATTTCTGCGTCTGACTTGTTGTTGCCGTGCAGGCCCAGCTTCCCACCGCTCAGCCCGGCGCGGGCGGCCACCGCCAGCTCGCCGCCGGTGCAGGTGTCCAGGCGGAGGCCCTCGCTGTCCACCCAGCGCGCAATCTCCGTGCAGAGGAAGGATTTGCCGGCGTAATAGACATCCACGCCGCCGCAGATGTCCGCGAAGGCGGCATCGAAGGCGTCCTTGAAAGCCCGGGCGCGGGCGCGGAAGTCCGCCTCGGAGACCACGAACAGCGGGGTGCCGAACTGTTCCTTCAGCTCAGTGACCGGAATTCCGGAGATCGCGAGCTGGCCGTCCGGGCCGCGCTGCACGTCCTGCGCCCAGAGTTCCGCTGTGAGCTCGTTGACGTCCTCCGGGTAGGGCAGCCAGTCAGGGGCCAGCGCGGAGCCGGCTGTGGCATTGATGGGCGCAACCATGGCTACATCCGCTCCGGCGCCGAGACGCCCAGCAGGTCCAAACCGTTGGCCAGCACCTGGCCCGTGGCGTCATTGAGCCACAGCCGGGTGCGGTTCACGTCCGTGACCGGTTCATCGCCCACCGGGGTGACGCGGCAGGCGTCGTACCAGCGGTGGTAGGCACCGGCAATGACCTCCAGATGCCGGGCCACCCGGTGCGGCTCGCGGAACCGGGCAGCATCGGCAACCACAGACGGGTAGGAGCCCAGCTGCGCCAGCAGCTCGGACTCGGTGGCGTGGTCCAGCAGGGAAGCATCGAACGCTGAGCGGTCCACACCGGCCGCGGCAGCATTGCGGCCCACCGCGCAGATCCGGGCGTGGGCGTACTGGACATAGAACACCGGGTTCTCGTTGGTGTTCTTCTTCAGCTGCTCCGGCTCCAGGGTGAGCGGGGAATCGGCCGGGTAGCGGGCCAGCGAGTAGCGCAGCGCATCCTTGCCCAGCCAGTTGAGCAGGTCCCGCAGTTCGATGATGTTGCCGGCGCG
>DATIMB010000093.1:0-4024 GCA_035475875.1 Micrococcaceae bacterium | reverse complement strand
GGCCAACTTCCGCCTCGCCGCCGGGGAAACGGCGCACATCCTGCGGGACAGCACGCCGAAGGTCTTCGTCTTCGCAGCCCAGTACGCCACCGATGCCCTTGCCGCCGTCGAGCTGTCCGGCCAGCAGCCCGAACTGCTGGTGGTCGGCCAACTGCCCGATGGCGACGCGGCCGGAACGGACGGGAAGCTAGGCGTCGCCGGAACTTCCCACATCACCGGCTTCGCCGATGCCCTGGCCGGGGCGAGCGATCTGGCGCCGGACGCGCCGGAGGACTTCTCCGCCTATGAGGAGACCACCCGGCTCTACACCTCCGGCACCACGGGCATGCCCAAGGGTGTGCCGCTGCCCTCCCTGGTGGAGGTCATGTCCGCGCACGACGTGATCATGCACTTCCCGCTGACCCCCTTTGACCGCACGCTGAACATGACCCCCTGGTTCCACCGCGGCGGCCTCTACTCCGGCGGCCCCAACCCGGTGTTTTACGTCGGCGGTTCGGTCGTGCCACTGCCCGCCTTCGATCCGGCCACCGTGCTGGACTGGGTGCAGCGCTACGGCATCACCTTCCTGGTCGGCGCGCCCACCACGCTGGCCATGCTGGCCGATGAGCAGGAGGCCAATCCGCGGGACCTGAGCGGCCTGCGCGGCATCGTCACGATGGGTTCGCCGCTGACCCGCAGCGCGGCGCTGCGCTACCAGAACGTCCTCACCCCGCGCATCTTCAACGGATACGGCACCACCGAGGCATTCTGGAACACCTTCCTACGGCCCGAGGACCTGCCCGAGCACGCCGGAACCGCCGGCCGCGCCCTCACCGACGACGACGTCGCGGTGGTGAAGCTGTTCGAGGACCGGCGGGCGGACCCGGACGAGCTGGTGGCCAGGGACGGCATCGAAGCCGGCGAGATCATCATGCGCAGCCCCAAATCCGGCTTCTCCTACGCGAACCTGCCGGACAAGGACGAGGAAAAGTTCCACAAAGGCTGGCTGTACCCGGGCGACATCGCCACCTGGGACGAAGCGGGCTTCGTGACGATCCTGGGCCGCAAGGACGATGTGATCCTCTCCGGCGGCGAGAACGTCCACCCCGTCCAGGTTGAGGAAGTCCTCGCCGAGCATCCCCAGGTGAGTGACGCCGTCGTCGTTGGTCTACCGGATGAGCGCTGGGGGCAGCGGATCGTGGCCTACGTGATTGCCCACCACGAGCAGCCCACCGTGGATGAGCTGGACGAATTCTGCCGTAACCACCCGCTGCTGGCCAACTTCAAGCGTCCGCGCGCCTACCGGTTCGTCAGGGAATTCCCGCTCACCGCCACTGGCAAGAAGATGCACTTCAAGGCCGCGGAGATGGCGGTCGACGACGACGCATCGGGCCTGCTGCTGGAGCCCGGAACCGCCGCGTCCACGGCGGCAGCCCAGGACGCGACGGTCCAGGACGCTACGGTCCAGGAGGCGGCAGCCCAGGGGGCAGCGGAAGGGGCGGGCGCCGGAGTATGAGCGGTGAACGTGTAGTCATCACCGGCATGGGCGCGGTGACGCCCCTGGGCAACACCCGGGCGGAAACCTGGCTGGGCCTGACCAAGGGCGTCAGCGGGGTCGGGCCCATCACGCTCTTCGATGCCACGGACTTCCCCACCCGCATCGCGGCGGAGGTGAAGAACTTCCAGGTCAGCCCGGAAATGTCCTTCAAGGCGGTCAAGCGCTCCTCACGCACCTCGCAGCTGGCGGTCACCGCCGCGCATGAGGCCGTGCTCGACGCCGGTCTGCCGGAGGATGTGGACGGCGCGGACATCGGCGTGTTCATCAACTCCGCGGTCTCCGGATTTGGCGAGATCGAGAATGCCACGCATGTCCGCGATGCCGAGGGGCTGCGCAAGATGGACCCCCAGTTCGTGGCCTCCGCGCTGACGAACATGGCCGCCTGCGAGGTGGCCATCAGCCTGGGCGCGCACGGACCGGTGAATGCAAGTGCCCTGGCCTGTGCCAGCGGCGCCTACGCACTCCTGGAGGGGCGGCGTGCGCTGCTGGCCTCCGATGCCCGCTACGTGGTGGCCGGCGGTGCGGACGCTGCCATCACGCCCGTCATGTTCGGCGGCCTGAGCGCCATGCGGGCGCTGTCCAAGAACAATGACGATCCGGCCGGGGCCTCCCGGCCCTTCGACGCCGACCGGGACGGCTTCGTCTTCGGTGAGGGCGCGGTGGTGTTCGTGATGGAACGGCTCTCCGACGCGCAGGCCCGCGGCGCCAACATCTACGCCGAGGTCCTGGGCGGCTCGCTCACCAGCGATGCCTTCCACACCGTGGCCCCGGAACCCACCGGCAGGTACGCCACCGATGCCATCCGGCGGGCGCTGCAGAACGCCCGGCTGGATCCGTCGGAGATCGACTACATCTGCGCGCACGGCACCTCCACCAAGGCCAACGACCGGACCGAGACCATGGCGATCCGGCAGGCGCTGGGCTCCGCCGCGGATTCGGTGGCCGTCTCGGCGCCCAAGTCCATGACCGGACACCTGATCGGAGCGGCCGGTGCGCTGGCAGGGCTGGTCTGCGCGATGTCCATTGCGGAGCGGGTGATCCCGCCGACCATCAACTACACCACCCCGGACCCGGAATGCGACCTGGATTATGTGCCGAACGAGGCCCGCGAGGCGGATGTCCGGTACGCGATGACGAACGCGTTCGGCTTCGGCGGCCAGAACTGCGTCGTCGCCTTCGGCCGGGTCTAGATCCGCGGCCCGCGGCACAGCCAAGCTGCACCAGATTAACACCCCATTGGACGTGTCGGCACCGGACACACCGGGACAAGGCGTCCTCCGGGGGCCAATCTGGTGCAGCTCGGACGACCTGCTCTGCTAGAGCGTCCCGGCGTCCGCGGCGTTGCGGTTGTCCGCGCGCCAGCGGATCCCGGCGTCAATGAAATCGTCAATCTCGCCGTCCAGCACGGCTGAGGGATTCCCTACCTCATGCTCGGTGCGCAGGTCCTTGACCATCTGGTACGGATTCAGCACATAGGACCGCATCTGGTCACCCCAGGAGGCCTTCACATCCCCGGCCATCGCCTTCTTTTCGGCGTTCTCCTCCGCCTGCTTGAGCAGCAGCAGCCGCGACTGCAGCACCCGCAGTGCCGCCGCACGGTTTTGGATCTGCGACTTCTCGTTCTGCATCGACACCACCGTCCCGGTGGGGATGTGGGTCAACCGCACGGCCGAGTCCGTCGTATTAACGGACTGTCCACCGGGACCCGAGGAACGGAAAACATCAACACGGATTTCATTGTCCGGGATCTCGATGCTGTCCGTCTGTTCGATCAGCGGGATCACCTCGACGGCGGCAAATGAGGTCTGCCGGCGTCCCTGGTTGTCGAACGGGCTGATCCGGACCAGGCGGTGGGTCCCGGCCTCCACGCTCAGCGTGCCGAATGCGTACGGCGCCTTGACCTCAAAGGTGGCCGACTTCAGCCCGGCCTCTTCGGCATAGGAGGTATCCAGGACCGCCGTCGGGTAACCGTGCCGTTCCGCCCAGCGCAGGTACATCCGCAGCAGCATCTCGGCGAAGTCCGCCGCGTCCACTCCCCCGGCCCCCGAACGGATGGTGACCACGGCCTCGCGCTCGTCATACTCGCCGGAAAGCAGCGTCACCACCTCAAGTTCCTCAAGGGCCTTCTTCAGCGACTCCAGCTCGCGCGCCGCCTCGGCCACCGAGTCGTCGTCGCCCTCGTCCTGGGCCAGCTCCACCAGCACTTCCAGATCGTCGATGCGCGATTCCAGTGTCTGCAGCTTCTCCAGCTTGGACTGCGCGTGCGAGAGCCGCGAGGTGATTTTCTGCCCCGCCGCCGGGTCGTCCCAGAGGTCCGGAGCGCCTGCCTGGTCGCTCAGATCCTCGATTTCCTCCTTCAGCGCGTCCACCTCGGACACCCGTTCGATGGAATCGTAGGTGGCGCGGAGCGCACGGATTTCTGCGGAAAAATCGATCTCAGCCATGATGTTCTAGCCTACGGCATGCGGCTGGACTACCATCACATCC
>DATIMB010000092.1:0-2135 GCA_035475875.1 Micrococcaceae bacterium | reverse complement strand
AGCAGCGGGTCAGCGGCCAGTGCCTGGGTGTCCTCCGGCAGGTAGATCCGGGTGAAGAGGCGGTTCATCAGGCCGCGCGCAAAGACGACAACGGAGATGAAGGGCGCCGCGCCGGGGGCAGTGGGGCCCGGATTGACGGTGGTGAAGGTGAATTCACCGTTGTTGCGCACCGCGACCCGGCCCCAGCCGGTGAAGGTGTAACCATCGCGCACCAGTGAACCGGTGCGCTGGACGATGTTGCCCTCCGCGTCCGGCTGCCAGATCTCCACCACGGCATCCGGAATCGGGTCCCCCGCGCCGTCATACACCTTGCCCTGCAGCCGGATAGTGCCCACGCTCCCCGGCGCCAGCAGTTCGCCGCCCTTCTCGAAGGGCAGCGCGAAGCCGAAGAACGGTCCCACCGTCTGTCCCGGCGTGGCGGTCAGCTTGTCCGCGGCATCCTTACTCATGGTCATCACCCTCGGCTCCCAGCGCTTCGTTCTCGGTCCAGGTCCGCTTGGACCCGGTCAGCACGATGTCCCAGTTGTAGCCCAGCGACCACTCCGGAGACGTGACCTCGTGGTCATAGACGGCCACCAGCCGGTCGCGGGCGTCCTGGTCCACGATCGATTGGTAGATCGGGTCCAGCGGGAACAACTGCTCGCCGGGGAAGTACATCTGGGTCACGATCCGCTGGGTGAAATCCGTGCCGAACAGCGAAAAGTGGATATGTGCGGGCCGCCACGCATTGAGGTGGTTCTTCCAGGGGTAGGCCCCGGGCTTGATGGTGGTGAACGCATACGAGCCGTCCGGTCCGGTAATGCAGCGGCCCACGCCGGTGAAGTTCGGATCGATCGGGGCGGGGTGTTGGTCCCGCTTGTGGATGTACCGGCCGGCGGCGTTCGCCTGCCAGATCTCCACCAGCTGGCCCGCTACCGGCCGGCCGTTTCCGTCCAGGACCCTGCCCTGGACGCGGATCCGCTCGCCCTGCGGCTCGCCGTTGTGCTGGATGGTCAGGTCCGACTCCAGCACGTTGACGTCGTGGTGGCCGAAGGCGGGCGAGAACAGCTCAATGGTCTCCGGGTCCGCATGGTGCAGGCTCTTGGTCGGGTGGCGCAGAATGCTGCTGCGGTAGGGCGGGTAGTCCACCCGAGGCTGTATCTCCGGTGCCCCGCCGCGGGCCAACTGCTGCCCGTAGTCGGCCCCGATGGCGCCGATTTCGGCACTGATCTCCCATTGTGTCTGGGCGGCCGCATCCGATGTCGGCTTTGATGCCTCGTCCACAGCTGCCTCCTTCCTTCTCAGGTATCGCGCGTCGTTCTCTCACGGATCTGCCCGCGAGTAACAGGTGACAGGGATTACGTTACCACCGATTGTTCGTATGGTGGACGGATGTTCGTTACATGAACGGCGCCTTTGCTGCATCCCTGATTGAGGCAACGCCTAGCCCGGGTTACCGCGGAGAGCAGGAGCGGCTCAGCCGCCGGCCACCGACTGGATGATCAGGACTTCCTGGCCGGGCCGCACCTCGGTGGCCGTCCCGCTCAGCCGGCGGACGTCGTCGTGCTCCACGTACACGTTCACGTAGCGCCGCAGCGCGCCCGTCTCGTCCCGCAGCCGCCTGTTGAAGATGGGATACTCGGCGCCGATCACATCCAGCATTTCCGCCACCGAGATGGGGCCGTCGACCGCCAGCCGCAGTTCGTCCTGGCCATCCGTGAACTGGCGCAGCAAGCTGGGCACCAGCACCGTTACATCGGCAGCCACTGAACTCCCGCCCCTTCCCGTGTCGCCCGGCAACCGGCGGCGCTAGCCGGCGACGACGGCGGCCCGGACGCAGAGAACGTCCGGCAGGTGCGAGATGACTTCCGTGAACGAGCCGCCCTCGTCGGCGCTGGCATAGACCGTTCCGCCGCGGGTGCCGAAATACACGCCGGCCGGTTCGGCCGTGTCCACGGCGGCAGCATCGCGCAGCACCGCATTGTATTCACCCTCCGGCAGTCCGGCGTCGAGCCGGGTCCAGCTGGTGCCGGCATCCTCCGTGCGGTGGACGGCGAGCTTGCCTTCCGGCGGGATCCGCGCACCGTCGGCCTTCAGCGGGATCACCCAGGCGGTGCCGGAGCGCCGGGGATGGGTCATCATCACGAAGCCGAAGT
>DATIMB010000091.1:0-4176 GCA_035475875.1 Micrococcaceae bacterium | reverse complement strand
GTCGGCCGGGGACTCGGTGCTCATGATGACTTCTTTCGGTCGGTGTTCTTCCGGTCCAGGAAGGCCTGCATGCGCTCAAACTTGGCGGGCGATTCGAAGAGCACGGCCTGGGCATCCATGTCCGCCTGCGGATGCATGCCGCCCGGTACGTGGAACACCGCCTTGGTCATCTGCACGGCCAGCGGATCCTGCTGGGCAATCCGGTCGGCCAGCGCGTTCGCGGCAGCCAGCAGTTCCGCGGAGGCATGGATTTCCGTGATCAGGTGCAGGGCTAGCGCTTCCTCCGCGTTGAGCACGCGCCCTGCCAGCAGGATCTCCTTGGCCACCGGCTCGCCCACCAGTTCACGCAGCCGCCAGCTGGCACCTGCCGCCGCCATGATACCCAGACCGGTTTCCGGGTTGCCGATCTTCACGGACGGGGTGCCGATCCGGAAGTCCGCGGCAAAGGCCAGTTCCGCTCCGCCGCCCAGGGCGTACCCGTCCAGGGCCGCGATCACGGGCATCTTCAGGGCGGCGATCCGGATGAACAGCTTGATGTTGATGCCCTGCAGGGCGTCCTCGCGACGGCGTTCCCGCAGTTCGGCGATGTCCGCACCGGAGGCGAATACCCCGGGGCGGCCCTTGCCGGATGAGCCCTCTTCGGGTGCCGAGGCCGGCGTGCCGGAGAGGATCAGGATTTTCGGAGCGGCCTCCAGCCGGGCACAGACGGCGTGCAGCTCATCCACCATCTCCTGGTTGATGGCGTTGCGGGCCTGCGGGCGGTTCAGCTGGACCAGCAGTCTGTCCTCACGTTCGTCCACCAGCAAGGTGCTGAAGTCCGACGGCTGAACATTGGACCCCGCTCCCATCACAGGGCTTCCACCAGCATGGCCGTGCCCTGCCCGACGCCCACGCACATGGTGGCCAAGCCGGTTGTGGCCCCCTCGCGCTCCATCCGGCCCAGCAGCGTGATCGCGATCCGCGACCCGGAGGAGCCCAGCGGGTGGCCCAGAGCAATCGCGCCGCCGTCGCGGTTCACGATCCCAGGATCCAGGCCCAGCCGCCGGATGCAGGCCAGCGACTGGGTGGCGAAGGCCTCGTTCAGCTCCACGGCCCCCACCGAGGAAAGCTCGACGCCGGTTCTCGCCATCAGCTTCTGCGTCGCCGGAACCGGGCCAAGGCCCATGATTTCCGGGGCGACGCCGGCGGAAACGCCGTCGGCAATCCGGGCGCGGGGCACCAAGCCGAAGCGGTCCAGTGCAGCTTCGCTGACGACCATCACCGCGGAGGCGCCGTCGTTGAGGGAGGATGCGTTGCCAGCGGTGACAATGCCGCCTGGCTTCACCACCGGGCGCAGCCCGGCCAGCACCTCCAGCGTGGTCTCCCGGCGCGGACCCTCGTCGGTCGCCACTTCACCCTTGCGCGTGACCACCGGGACGATTTCGTCGTCGAACCTTCCGGCATCGATGGCGTCGAGCGCCTTCCGGTGGGACGCCAGCGCAAACGCGTCCGCATCTTCCCGGCTGATGCCGTCCAGCGCAGCGACTTCCTCCGCCGTCTCGGGCATCGAGTAGGTGGCCTTGTCCCGCTGCTTGAATGCCGGATTGGTGAAGCGCCAGCCGATCGAGGTGTCCACCACCTCGCCCGGGCGGGCAAAGGCCTTCTCCGGCTTCGCCATCACCCAGGGGGCCCGGCTCATCGATTCCACGCCGCCGGCAATGACGACATCCGCGGCCCCGGACTTGACCATCTGCGAGGCCAGAATGATGGCGGATAGCCCGGAGGCGCAGAGCCGGTTGACGGTAATCCCCGGGATCTGGTCCGGCAGCCCGGCCAGCAGGGTGGCCATCCGGGCCACGTTGCGGTTGTCCTCGCCGGCCTGGTTTGCATTGCCCAGGATGACCTCGTCGATGCCCTCCGGATCCATCCCGGTGCGGGCCACCAGTTCCTTCACCACCAGGGCGGCCAGATCGTCAGGCCGCACCGAGGAGAGCGCGCCGCCATAGCGTCCGACGGGAGTACGCACCCCGCCGACCAAATATGCCTGGGCCCCGGGGGAAGCGTGTGTCATCGGAACATCCTTTGGGTAACTTACCGACCGTTCGTTCTATAAATATTCCAGACGGCCGGGCATCCGGTCAACCGCGCGCCGGTGGACCAGATCGGCCGGACACAGACGCAGCGGTAGGACGATTCAGGGTTTTCCGGCCTAAACCGGCTCAAACCGCCCGAAAGTCCTCCCGCTGGAACCGGCCGGCCCGGACACGCCGCGCGGAGCGGCGCCAGACCCCGTTCGCATCAGCTAAACGGCGTCCTACAGCCCGTACGGCTCAGCTGAACAGCGGGTTCTTCGGCTCGTTGTGCTTGACCTTCTGCCATCCTAGCCAGAGCACCAGCGCGAAGAACGGAATGGTGGCCAGCGTCCACAGGCCCAGCAGGAAGACATCCCCGGTCTTGCTGGTCATCGTGTCGAAGCCGATCAGCACGGTGATCGCCAGCAGCGCCACCAGGCCGATCCAGCTGGTCCAGGGCGAGCCCGGCATGGGCAGGCTGGAGACCTTGCCCTTCTTCTTCCGCAGCATGATCTGGCTGGCAAAGATGGAGCCCCAGGTGAAGATCACGCCAATGGAGGCCGTGTTCAGCGCCAGGTCGAAGGCGTGCGAGCCGCCCAGCCAGATGTTGAGCACGATTCCCACCAGGTACACCGCGCCGATGGAAAGAACCGCGGCGTACGGGACATACCGGGAGGACATCTTGGTCAGCCACTGCGGGGCGTGTCCGTTGTTGGCCATCGTGCGGAAGATCCGGCCGATCGAGTACAGCCCGGAGTTGCAGGAGGACAGCGCGGCGGTAATCACCACCATGTTCATAATGGAGCCCACCCAGCCCAGGCCCATCTGGCCGAAGACCGTCACGAACGGGCTCTCCCCGGCTTTATAGTGGTCCGAGGGCATCAGCATGGCCAGCAGCATCACGGAACCGACGTAGAAAACCACTATCCGCAGCACCACGGCGCGGATGGCCTTCGGGACTTCGCGTTCCGGGTTCTGCATCTCGCCGGCCGTGATCCCCACCAGCTCGATGGCGTTGTACGCGAAGATGACGGCGTTGAGCACCAGGATCATCACCAGCGCACCCTTAGGGAACATGCCGCCGTCGTTATAGAACAGGTTGGACACGGACGCGTGGTGGTCCCCCACCTGGGCATTGGTAACCACCATGAAGGTGCCCACGATGAGGAACAGCACAATCGCCGTGACCTTCAGGCAGGAGGCCCAGAACTCGAATTCCCCAAACGCCTTGACGCTGAGCAGGTTCACCGCCACCAACAGCACCAGCGCGCAGATGGCGCTCAGCTCCACTGGCACGTTCGGGAAGAAGAACTGGAAGTACAGCCCGATCGCGATCAGCTCCGCGATCCCCGTCATGGCCCAGTTGATGAAGTACATCCAGCCGGAAAGGTAGGCGCCCTTCTTCCCGAAGAGCTCACCGGCGTAGGAAACGAAGGAACCGGAGGTCTGCCGGTACATGACCAGTTCGCCCAGCGCCCGCATCAGCAGATACGCAATGACGCCGGCAATCGCGTAGGAAAAGACAAGGGATGGCCCGGTGGAGGCGAGTCTGCCGCCGGCGCCCATAAACAGGCCGACGCCGATCGCGCCGCCCATCGCGATCATGGTCACATGGCGCCGGGACAGCGTCCGTTTGTAGCCTTCGGCGGTGATTTCCCCGGGGACCGCGGCCCCGTCGGCGGGCAGCAGTTTTTCTTCGGTCAGCTCAGTGGACACGCAAAAAATCCTTAGTTCGGTTCACGGTGCGTCGCGCTGGTACCGCACGGGCTGATCGGCTGGAGGATCGGCTGCAGGAGGGCGGCGTCATTGCACGGGTCATTGCACCAGGATGGGAACAGTTTATCCGAGGTTGACCGCTCCAGTGTCCGCGCTCACGGTCTTGGCGGCTCCACGCTCATGGTTTCGGCGGTCTCGGCGGCTCGACGCAGCCGGCCGCGCTCCATCCCAAGCCGCCGTCCGCGCTCCAATCCGGCGAACCACCCGCGCAGCGCCCGGTCGTGGCTGACCATCACCAAGGTCCCGGCAAAATCCGCCAGCGCCTCCTCCAGTTCCCCCACCAGCAGCGGTGCCAGGTGGTTGGTCGGTTCGTCAAAGAGCAGCACGTCAAACCGGTCCGCGAGCAGTC
>DATIMB010000090.1:0-5845 GCA_035475875.1 Micrococcaceae bacterium | reverse complement strand
GGGGATGGCTTTGGTGGGCGTGCTCGCGGCCGGATCCGCCGTCCTCCAACTGGTCACCCGCTACCCGCTGGACATCGGCTTCAGCCAGCCGATCACCATCGCCTCGCTCGGGCTGATGATGATGGCCTTCGGACGGCAGCGTGCCGCGATCGCCCAGCTGCGCGCCACCCAGCACGAGCTGGCCGAGCTGGCGGTGGCGGAGGAACGCAACCGGGTGGCGCGGGACATGCACGACATTCTGGGCCATTCGCTGACGGTGATTGCGCTGAAAGCGGAGCTGGCCGGCCGGCTGCTGGAAGTGGACCCGGAGAAGGCGGCAGTGGAGATTGCCGAGCTGGAGGACCTGGCGCGCGGAGCACTGGTGGATGTCCGGGCCACCGTCAGCGGCCACCGCGGCGTGAACGTGATATCCGAGCTCGCCCATGCCCGCACCGCATTGGCCGCAGCAGGGATCGAGGCGGATCTGCCCGGGGCCGCGGATTCGGTGCGGGCCAAGGACCGGGAACTGTTCGGCTGGGTGCTCCGCGAGGGGATCACCAACGTGGTGCGGCATTCCTCGGCGACTCTGTGCCGCGTCACCGTCGGGGCCCGGTTCATCCAGATCGACGACGACGGCGTGGGCCAGGCGGGTGCCGCCGGCCGTGTGCACGTCGGGCAGGGCAACGGTCTGCGGGGACTCGCCGAACGCGTGAGCCTGGCAGGAGGCACGCTGAACGTCGGTCGCTCACCCGACGGCGGTTACCAGATAAGGCTCACCGTATGATCCGGCTGGTGATCGCCGACGATCAGGCCTTGGTCCGCGGTGCGCTGGCAGCCCTGTTGGGGCTGGAACCGGACATTGAGGTCGTGGCCGAGGTGGGCCGCGGCGACGAGGTGGTGGACGCCGTCGTCGGACATCAGGCGGACGTGGCCCTGCTGGACGTGGAAATGCCGGGTCTGGACGGGATCACCGCCGCGGCTCTGCTGAGGACGGCCGCGCCCGGCTGCCGGGTCCTGATGGTCACTACGTTCGGCCGCCCAGGGTATCTGCGGCGTGCCATGCAGGCCGGGGCCAGCGGCTTTGTGGTGAAGGACACTCCGGCCCGGCAGTTGGCGGACGCCGTGCGCAAGGTGGCAGCCGGGCTGCGCGTGGTGGACCCGACGTTGGCGGCGGAGACGCTGACCAGCGGGGAAAGCCCGCTGACCGAACGCGAGACGGAGGTGCTCCGCGCAGCCAGCCAGGGCGGGCCGGTGGCGGCCATTGCCCAGGCCACCTTCCTGTCCGAAGGGACGGTACGCAATTACCTCTCCAGCGCCATGGGCAAAACCGGAGCCAAGACCCGTGCGGAGGCGGTGCACATCGCGGTGCAAAATGGCTGGCTGCTGTAGGGCCTGGAAGTGACGGCGCTGCGGACCGAAGCCCTGTCTGCGTCCAGGTCAAACGGACGGAGCGCCGTCAATCGCCGCAGCTGAACAGGCACGGGCCTGATTTGCGGGACTTTGAGAGAATTGGTGTGTGACCGTTACAGATTTTCCCGCCAGCCCCACCAAGCTGGAGCTCCCGCCGCTGAAACTGGGCAACATTACCGTGGCCACTCCGGTGGTGCTGGCACCGATGGCCGGCATCACCAACACCGCCTTCCGCCGGCTCTGCCGTGAATACGGCGGCGGGCTTTACGTCTCCGAAATGGTGACCTCCCGGGCGCTGGTGGAACGTACCCCCGAATCGCTGCGGATCATTGCCCACGACGACGACGAAAAGGTCCGCTCTGTCCAGCTCTACGGGGTGGATCCGGCAACGGTGGGCCGCGCAGTGCGGATGCTGGTCGAGGAGGACCGCGCCGACCATATCGACCTGAACTTCGGCTGCCCCGTGGCCAAGGTGACCCGCAAGGGCGGGGGAGCGGCGCTGCCCTGGAAGACGGATCTGTTCACCGGAATCGTTCGGACCGCGGTCCGCGAGGCGTCGAAGGGCAACATTCCGCTCACCATCAAGATGCGCAAGGGCATCGACGAGGACCATCTGACGTACCTGGAGGCGGGCCGGATTGCCCGCGACAGCGGAGTGGCCGCGGTCGCCCTGCACGGCCGCACGGCCTCCCAGTTCTACTCGGGCCAGGCCGACTGGTCCGCCATCGCACGGCTGCGCGAGGCGCTGCCGGACATTCCGGTGCTGGGCAACGGGGACATCTGGTCCGCGGAGGACGCGATCCGGATGGTCCGGGAAACAGGCGTCGACGGGGTGGTGATCGGCCGCGGCTGCCAGGGCCGGCCCTGGCTCTTCGGAGACCTGATGGCAGCCTTCGAGGGCAGCGAACTGCGGCACCGGCCGGGCCTGAAGGAGGTCTCGGACAGCGTCTACCGGCATGCCCAACTGCTGATCGACACCTTCGGGGAGGAGGACAAGGCGCTACGCGACATCCGCAAGCACATGGCCTGGTACTTCAAGGGCTATGTGGTGGGCGGGGACCTGCGGGCCAAGCTGGCCACCGTACCGACGCTGGAGGTGCTGCGCGGCCTGCTGGACCAGCTGGATGCGGACGCGCCGTATCCCGGCCCGGATGCGGAAGGCCCACGGGGCCGGGCAGGAACGCCCAAGCGCACCGCGCTGCCCGACGGCTGGCTGAACGAGCGGACGCTGAACGCCAGCCAGCAGGTCGGCATCGCTGCCGCGGAACTGGACGTCTCCGGTGGCTGAAACCGACGCACCGCAACTGGACGGAACGCCCGGGCAGCGAACCCACAGCTACACCGACCAGGATGTCCAGCGCTGGGTCCCGGAGGCACCCAAAAGCAGCTACCGCTCGCCCTTTGAACGCGACCGTGCCCGGGTGCTGCACTCTTCCGCGCTGCGACGGCTAGGTGCCAAGACCCAGGTGGTGGCCCCTGACACGGACGATTTTGTCCGTACCCGGCTCACCCACAGCCTGGAGGTGGCCCAGGTGGGTCGCGAGCTGGGACACGCGCTGGGCTGCGACCCGGACGTGGTGGACACTGCGTGCCTGTCCCACGACCTGGGCCATCCACCCTTCGGGCACAATGGGGAATCCGCGCTCAACGATCTCGCCCACGCGATCGGCGGCTTCGAGGGCAATGCCCAGACGCTGCGGCTGCTGACCCGGCTGGAACCCAAGGTGCTGGACGGCAACGGCGGCCCGGCCGGGCTCAACCTCACCCGGGCCAGCTTGGACGCGGCGTGCAAATATCCGTGGGCGGCTACTGACGCCCCGGTCATCCACGGCCACCGCACCAGCAAATTCGGTGCCTATGAGGACGACCTGCCCGTGTTCCGCTGGCTCCGGCACGGGTCCCCGGCCGGGCGCTCCTGCATCGAGGCCCAGGTCATGGACCTTGCCGACGACATCTCCTACTCCGTCCACGACGTGGAGGACGCGATCGTGGCCGGGCATTTCCAGCTCAAGTGGCTGGACAATGCGGACCAGCGCAACCGGGTGATCGGCTATACGCAGCAGTGGTACCTGCCGCACAGCGAGACGGCCGCCATTGACGAGGCGCTGCGCCGGCTGGAGGCCACTCCGGTGTGGGTGCGGCACGCGGACGGCAGCCGGGCCTCCATGGCCGCGCTGAAGAACATGACCAGCCAGCTGATTGGCCGGTTCTGCCAGAGTGCATTGGACACCACCCGAGCCCTGTACGGGCCGCAGCCTTTGACGCGCTACGCCGCCGACGTCGTCGTGCCCGTGGGAACCGTGACCGAAATCGCCGTGATGAAGGGCCTGGCCACCACCTTCGTGATGACCACGGACCAGCGCCAGCCCATCTACCAGCGCCAGCAGGACGTGCTGCACGAGCTGGTCTCCGTGCTCAGCGCCACCGGTGAACAGCATCTGGAGACGATGTTCGCCTCGGACTGGCGGCAGGCCGACGACGACGGCGCGCGGCTGCGCGTGGTCATCGACCAGGTGGCCTCGCTGACCGATGGCTCTGCGCTGGCCCTGCATGAGCGCCTTGTGGGTAACCGCCGGACCCTGCTCTGAATCCCCCCTACACTGGTAGGGTGGCCGGCCTGATCAAACGTGAAGACATTGACGAGGTCCGCGCGCGCACCGACATCAAGGAAGTCGTTGATGCGTATGTCACGCTTAAGGGTGCCGGAATCGGCTCGTTCAAGGGCCTGTGCCCCTTCCACGACGAACGCAGCCCCTCCTTCCACGTCCGCCCGCAGGTGGGCACCTACCACTGCTTCGGCTGCGGCGAAAGCGGAGACGTGATCTCCTTCGTGCAGAAGATGGACCACGGCAGCTTCAGCGAAACGGTGGAGAAGCTGGCCGCCCGCATCGGCTTCGAATTGCATTATGAGGACGGCGGCTCCGGCCCCCGCCGCGAGGACGTCGGCCGGAGGCAGCGGCTGCTGGACGCGCACAAGATCGCCGCCGAGTTCTTCCGCACCCAGCTCGCTTCGCCCGCCGCCGTCGTCGGCCGCCGCTTCCTGCACGAACGCGGCTTCGACCAGGCCGCCGCGGAACACTTCGGGGTCGGCTTCGCCCCGCAGGGCTGGGACTCGCTGCTGAAGCACCTGCGCGGCCGCGGCTTCACCGACGCCGAGCTCAAGCTCACCGGCATGTTCTCCGAGGGCCAGCGCGGCATCTACGACCGCTTTCGCGGCCGGCTGACCTGGCCCATCCGCGACATCGCCGGGGACACCATCGGGTTCGGTGCCCGCAAACTCTTCGACGAGGACCAGGGGCCCAAGTACCTGAACACTCCGGAAACCACGCTCTACAAGAAGTCCCAGGTGCTGTACGGCATCGACCTGGCCAAGCGCAGCATCGCCCGCACGCGCCAGCTCGTCGTCGTCGAAGGCTACACCGACGTGATGGCCTGCCACCTGGCTGGCGTGGATACCGCAGTCGCCACCTGCGGCACTGCCTTCGGTGAGGACCACATCAAGGTGGCCCGCCGGTTGCTTTCCGACGACGGCAGCGGCGGGGAGGTGGTCTTCACCTTCGACGGGGACGCGGCCGGACAGAAAGCGGCGCTGAAGGCCTTCGACGAGGACCAGCGCTTCGTGGCGCAGACCTTCGTCGCGGTGGAACCCACCGGCGCCGATCCCTGCGAACTGCGCCAGCGCAAGGGCGATGAGGCCGTGCACTCGTTGATCCGCTCCCGCCGGCCGCTCTTCGAGTTCGCCATCCGCTCCACCCTGGCCACATTCGACCTAACCACGGTCGAGGGACGGGTCCGGGCGCTGCGCGCCTGCGCTCCGGTGGTGGCAGCCATCCGCGACGGCTCCACCAGGGTAGGATACAGCCAGCAGCTGGCCGGCTGGCTGGGCATCGCGGACCCCAACGATGTGCTGCGGGCCGTGAACGGCGTGCTCAAACGCGGCGCCGCCGGCGCGGCCGCCCCCTCCCACGCCGCCGGTGGCCGCGAGGCCGGACCCGCATGGGCACGTCAAGTGCCCATATCCGGCGCGCCTGCTTCCGGTGTTGCGCCGGCCAGCCATGCAGAGGGTCGCCAAATGGACCCAGCCTTCAGCCGTCCCGATCCCCGCGATCCCGCTGCCCGGATGGAACGCGAAGCCCTCGAAGTGGTGCTCCAGCAGCCAGGGCTGCTCAGTACCCAGGACTGGCAGCACTTTTCCGACGCCGAATTCGCCGTCCCAGCCTACCGTGCGGTGCACCAGGCCGTCCGGGCCGTGGGCAACGCCGGCACCGCCCCGGCCCAGTGGCTCGAAGAGGTCCGGCAGGAAGTACCCGAGCCTCTGCGGTCCCTGGTGTCCGAGCTGGCCGTGACCCCGCTTCCCGCCAGCAATCCCGATACCCTGCGCAACTACTGCCTGGACATCATGCGGCGCCTGTTTGAAATGCAGATCACGCGGCTGAAGGCGGAGAAAATGGGCGCC
>DATIMB010000089.1:0-3290 GCA_035475875.1 Micrococcaceae bacterium | reverse complement strand
TCGGCCGAGGATCTGGCGGAGCTGGACGCTATCTTCCCGGTGACGCCGAAGGTTGCACTGTTTTCATGAACCGAATCCTGCTGGACGTCGACACCGGGATCGACGACGCCGTCGAGCTGGTCTACCTGCTGTCCCGGTCCGAGGTCCACGTCCAGGCCATCACCTGCACGGCCGGCAACGTGGGTGCTAAGCAGGTGGCAAACAACAACCTGGCGCTGCTGGAATTGTGCGGCCAGGCGGGCATCGAGGTGGCCATCGGGGCGGAGGTCCCGCTGGAAATCCCGCTGGTCACCACGGAGGAAACCCACGGTCCACAGGGCATCGGACACGCCGTGCTGCCCGCGCCGGCCCAGTCCGTCTCGCCACGCCACGCCGTCGACGTCTGGATCGAGGAGGTGCGCGCCCATCCGGGGGAGATCACCGGGCTGATCACCGGGCCGCTGACTAATTTCGCACTGGCGTTACGGCGGGATCCGGAGCTGCCGCGCCTGCTCAAGGGCCTGGTGATCATGGGCGGCTGCTTCAATTACCAGGGCAACACGACGCCGACGGCGGAATGGAACGTTTCGGTGGACCCGCACGCGGCGAAGGAGGTGTTCGCGGCGTACGTTGGCCTGCCGGAGGACCAACTGCCGGTGGTCTGCGCGCTGGAAACCACGGAGCGGATCGAGATGCGTCCTGAGCACCTGGCGGAACTGGCCCGGGTGGCGGGAGCGCGGGAGGAACTGGTGCTGGCCGGGCAGCCGGAGGGCCAGCGCAGCACCTCAGACAACCCGCTGGTGGCCTGCCTCTCCGACGCGATCCGTTTCTATATGGAGTTCCACCGGCTCTACGACCAGGGCTACATTGCGCATATGCACGATGCATTTGCTGCGGCGGTGGCGGCGGGACGCACGTCCTACCGGACAAGGCTGGCGACGGTCGACGTCGAGACCTCCTCGCCGCTGCTGGTCGGTACCACGGTGGCGGATTACCGCGGGCTGTGGGGCAAGGCGCCGAACGCGCGGATTGTGGCGGAGAACGATCCCCAGCAGTGTTTCGCGGAGCTGATCGGTTCCATCGGTGCCCTGGCGCGGCGGCTGTACGGCCCGGTCGCATAGGCCCCGTTCGGCCCATCCAGCCAATCCAGCGGCTAAGATGGTTAACTGCGCCAAGGTGACATAGGCGGACCCATTCGACGTACCCGCAAGGATTCCCGATGTCCTCCTCTTCATTAACCCTTCCTGCCTCTGGACAGGCGGCGCGCCGCGGCCGCCGCCTGCTCGAAATCCTCGGCGGCGTAGTCATCGCCGCCACCTACGTCTACCTCGTGCTGGCGCAGCCCACCGACATCACCAACGGCCTCTCCAGCGGCTCCACCCTGCTGGCGCTTTCCGGCTTCCTGCTGGGCACGGTGCTGCTGATTGCCGGCATCCTGCCCACGCTGCCGACTTCCACCCTGGTGCTGATCCCGGTGGCGCTGGTGCTGAACATCGTGCTGGGCCAGTTCGTCGGCAGCACGCTGGTGCCGTTCTACCTGGATTCCATCGGCACCGTGCTCATCGCCGTGCTGGCAGGCCCGGCAGCCGGCGCCGCCACGGGCGCCCTGGGCGGCATTGTCTGGTCCCTGTTCAACCCCACCGTCCTGCCGTTCGCTGCCGGCGCTGCGCTGATTGGCTTCCTGGCCGGTCTGGCCGCACGCTACGGCCTGTTCCGGCGGTTCTACCTGGCCCCGATAGCAGGGTTCGCCACGGGCATCATCGCCGGGATGTTCTCGGCACCCATCGCGGCCTTCGTATACGGTGGCACCTCCGGGGTCGCCACGGGCGCCATTGTGAGCGCCTTCCGTGCCATGGGCGACTCGCTGTTGGGCGCGATCACCAAGCAGGCGCTGCTCTCCGACCCGATGGACAAGGCGATCGTGTTCGCCGTCGTAGCGCTGCTGGTCTACGCCCTGCCCCGCCGCACCACGCTGCAGTTCCCCTTCGTCCAGCGCCGCCGCGTGCTGGCAGGTGTGGGAGGCTCCGCAGCCAAGGTCTCCCTGGCCAAGACCTCCCAAGCCTCCTAGCAGCCTTGCTTCCCGACCCTCCGCCAGGTGCCGCCAGACTCAACCCGCTCACCTTGCTCTGCGGTGCCGTCGCCATTGCTGGAACGACGACGGCGGTCAACAGTTGGCTGGTCTCCGCGGCGGTTTTGCTGGGGCTGGCTGTGCTGTTGGCGCTAACGGGGCTGGGCCGGAAGGTGCTGCCCGCTGCGGCGGTGATTATGGTGCCGTTCGGGCTGTCCCTGCTGATAACGCACGGATTGTTCTTCCACGAGGGACGGACCGTGCTCTGGGAAGCCGGTGCCGCGCGGGTCACGGTGGAGGGACTGGGGTTCGCGGCGGACATGGGGCTGCGCACGGCCGTTTTTGTGGTGGTTTTCCTGGCGTTTTCCTTCAGCGTGCAGCCGGCGGACCTGATGGCACTGCTGGCGAAATACCGGGTGCCGCCGCAGTTGGGTTTTGTGCTGTGTTCGACGCTGACCATTGCGCCCGCAGTCGCCGAGCGCGGTCGCCGGATTTCCCAGGCCCAACAGGCGCGCGGGCTGGTCACCGGAGCCGGACTGCGTGGCCGGCTTCGTGCCGTGCAGCAGCAGGCGGTACCGCTCGTTTTGGCACTGCTGCATGAGGCCGGCAGCCGGGCGGATTCGCTGCAGGCCCGCGGCTTTGGCGGACGCGGCGCACGCACCAGCTACCGCATAGTGCCCGATTCCCCTGGCCAACGGATCTTCCGGTGGTTAGTGCTGGCCGGGCTGGTCGTGTTCCTGGTGCTGTGGTTCTGGCCGGGTCTTTTGGGACCGGGTACCCCGGGCGGCGCTCGGTGATGCGACTCGACCTGGATTCCTTCACCTATCCTGGCGAGGACAGGCCCAGCCTGCGCGATATTGAGCTCAGCGTGGCACCGGGCGAGTGCGTGCTGGTCGCCGGCGGATCAGGTTCGGGGAAGTCGACGCTGGCGCGGATCCTGGCCGGTGTGCTGCCCGGCCGGAACGGCGGGACGATGTCCGCCCGATTCGAGGTGGCGGGGGAGACCCTGGTCTATTCGGCGGAGGATTCCGCCGGCGCGGCCAACCCGCGGATCAATCCGGCCGCCTGGAACCGCCACATTGCCTACGTGGGGCAGGTTCCATCCGCGCAGCTGTCCACCGTCGCGGCCACGGTGGCTGAGGAAATCGCCTTTGCCCTGGAAAACTCCGGGATGGAGCGCGGGCTGATGGTGCACCGGGTTGAATCAACGGCCCGGGATCTGGGCCTGGAGCACCTGCTGCAG
>DATIMB010000088.1:0-3513 GCA_035475875.1 Micrococcaceae bacterium | reverse complement strand
GCGTAGGCGTAGGACTCGATGGTCCGGCCCTCGGCGAACGCCTCGTCCGCCAGGATTGCCCACAGCAGCGACGAGGTCGGGTACCTGGCGGCCAGGTCCACGGCCTCATCGCCCGCGGCCAGCCGCTCCGAAACCTCGGGTTCCGCCGGCAGCAGCGTGGGCTCGGGTCCCAGCAGGTTCCGGCGGAATTCCTCGGCCACGCCTAGAGCTTCTTGCCCGCGGAGCCCAGCTCCTGGGCCGCCACCACCACGCGGGCGGCCAGGCCCTTTTCGGCGGAGGCACCCCACACGCGCGGGTCGTAGGTCTTCTTGTTCCCGACCTCGCCGTCCACCTTGAGCACGCCGTCGTAGTTGCGGAACATGTGGTCCGCCACGGGCCGGGTGTAGGCGTACTGGGTGTCGGTGTCGATGTTCATCTTGATCACGCCGTAGGAAACCGCATCCCGGATTTCCTGCTGGCTTGATCCGGAGCCGCCGTGGAAGACCAGGTCGAACGGGCTGTCCTTGCCGATCCGGCCGCCGACCTGGGCCTGGATGTCCTTGAGGATCTCCGGGCGCAGCTTCACCCCGCCCGGCTTGTACACGCCGTGCACGTTGCCGAACGTCAGGGCGGTGATGTAGCGGCCATTTTCACCCGAGCCCAGTGCCTCGACGGTGGCCAGGCCGTCCGCGACGGTGGAGTAGAGCTTCTCGTTGATGGCGTTCTCCACGCCGTCCTCTTCGCCGCCCACGGCGCCGATCTCCACTTCAAGGATGATGTGCGCGGCGGACGTTCGGGCCAGCAGGTCCTTGGCAATCCGGAGGTTTTCCTCCAGGGTCTCCGCGGAGCCGTCCCACATGTGCGAGTTGAAGATCGGGTCCTTGCCGGCCTTCACGGCAGCCTCGGACTCTGCGAGCAGGGGCAGCACAAAGCCGTCCAGCTTGTCCTTGGGGCAGTGGTCCGTGTGCAGCGCGATGTTGACGGGGTAGTTCTTGGCCACCTCGCGGGCAAAGGCGGCGAAGGCCAGCGAGCCGGCCACCATGTCCTTCACCGACGCACCGGACCAGTAGGCCGCGCCGCCGGTGGAAACCTGGACGATTCCGTCGCTGCCGGCGTCGGCGAATCCCTGCAGTGCGGCGTTCAGAGTCTGCGAGGACGTGACGTTTACGGCCGGGTAGGCAAAGCCGCCTGCCTTGGCTCGGTCAATCATTTCGGCATATTTGTCCGGTGTTGCAATGGGCATGCTGACTCCTTTTTCAGGACCTTCAGGGCGTGGGCCAGTGGCAGACTTCTGTTGGCTACCTACATCCTAGCCAGTTCCCGTTCCCGGGCGAAGATGATGAAGCGCATGACGACGACGGCGCCAAGCCGGCCGCCGTCGTCGTCCTCCTTGCGTCAGGCGGGCCAGCCGTCAGCGCTCGCCGCCGGCATGCGCCAAGGCAGCGGCAACGCGGTAACTCATGCTGCCCAGCCCCGTGACGTCGTCGTACCCCCTGGAGGTGGCCAGCGACGTGTCAAGGCCCAGCGAGACCAGGTAACGATTGCCGGACTTCCTGCTGGTGTAGGCCAGCGCGGCGGGCTGGGCCGGCGGCAGCACGTCGTTGAAGGCACCGGGACTGGAGCCGGCCACCGAATAGAGGACGGGGTTGGCAAAGCCCAGCACCGTCCCGGAAACCTGCTGCGCAACCGCCACCTGTCCGGCGGCCAGCGGTGAGGCCAGTGAGGTCCCGCCGATACTGGTGGTGGCATACGGATCGGTGCTCAAGGTTGTGTCGTTGTTGATGGCGCTCAGCCCGATGGTGAAGCCGGTGTAGGGATCCGCCAGCGAGGCCACATCCGGGGACACCCGCCGGCCCTGCGCCAGGGCCTCCGGGACCACCCCCCGCTGGTAGGCCGGCTGCGCGAACACCGCGCTGGTCCCGCCGCCGGCGCCGCCGCCGAAGAGCATTCCCGGGATCGGGGAGGCATAGCCCAGCGAGCCGTCGGGCTTTGCCACGATCTGGTCCAGCCGCCCGCCCCACCCGGTTTCGAAGAGGTAGTTGCCGCTCTTGCCGACCGCGAGGCTGGTACCGCCGACCGAGGTCACCCACGGCGAACTGGCCGGGAAGTCCGGGGAGGCGTAGTGCAACCGGGCGGCTTCGTCGCCGTTGTCTCCGCTGGAGAAATAAAGGCCGATTCCTTCGCCGGCTGCCTGCACGTGGAGGTTCACCTCACCGGCGATCGTATCCGGCGGAAGGGCCTCTCCCGCGTCGCCATAGCTGTTTGTGACGACGCTGGCCAGCTTGCGGTCCAGGATCCTGGACATCGCGACGTCCATGCCGCCGCCGCAGTCGGTGGCTCCGACATAGAGGATGTTGGCACCGGGCGCGGCGCTGTGTACGGCGTCCACGTCGAGGGCCTGCTCACTCTGCCAGCCGCTGGGGAACCCGCAGGCAGCCTGGTCCGTGAACCGGGCGGGGTCGGGGACTATCTCGCGGTAGGAGGTAGAGGTCACCGGCGGTAGCGCGTTGTCCTTGGAGAACCTGTTCATGTCTGAGCGCATGGTGGGCGAGGCGTAGGCGTCGATGATCGCCACCGTTTCGCCGCGGCCGTCGGGCTTGTCCTCGTGCTGGCCTTCCTTTGCGCCGGTACTGTCCTTGCCGGAACCGGACCCGGCCAGGTCGTTGAGGCCGTACGCCGACTGGAGCTGCTGTGGGGTATAGCCGCAGAGGAACGTGTTGAAGGAGGTCCTGCCATAGGCCAGCGGAACGGTCTGCTGGTTCTGTCCGTAATAGCTTGAGCACCCGCCCGTGTTGGCTGCCGGGGCGGAGGAGTCGTCATCGTTGCGTTTTTCCAGGTCCGGTTTGGTCATCAGCTTGCCCTGGTCAATGCTGATCCCGGCTACCTTCCCGGCCAAGGCCGCCGGGAGGCTGGGGGCCTTGGCCGGGCCAACCACCGTGGAACCCTGAACGCTGTAGGTGTGCAGCGAGGTGTTGAACGCCTTGTCCAGGGCACCGGCGCTGCCACGGAAGACCACGAACTCGCGGCTCTCCGGCACCGCGGTGATGGTCAGTCCCAGTGAGACAAGATGCGCGACGACGGCGTCCGAGTCCGCTTTGCTGGGGGCGAAGGTGCTGATCCAATTCTGCGGGCTGAGCCAGTGCTGGTACTGGGCGTTATCCGGAGTGGAAACCGCCGCGGCCAGCGCCTCGGCACCTTTCGGGTCCTTCAGCGGCAGGTAGATCTCCCCCTGCACGCCGGCATCGGCGGCAGCCGGACCCGTATCGTTGGCCGGGCTCGCCCACGAGGGCACCGCGCCGGGAAAGGTTACGTCCGCCGTCTGGGCGGCCGTTGCGGGTATCGACCCGAGTGCTGCCACGCACGCAGCCACGGCGCTCCCCGCCGCGATCTTGGCCATCAGTCGACGTTTGCTGAGTGAGTTTCCCATGCGGAATCATCCCCTGGGTAGGCATCCGTTGCGCCCGTACAAGGTGAGCTTAGACCCGCCGGAGCCTCCGCGGGGATATCTGCAGGCCCATTTATGCATTTCGCTTT
>DATIMB010000087.1:0-8170 GCA_035475875.1 Micrococcaceae bacterium | reverse complement strand
GGCCTACGCCGCGGCTGACCTGCTGCTTTGCCGCGCCGGTTCCGGCACTGTCTGCGAGGTCGCCGCCGTCGGCCTGCCCGCAGTCTTTGTCCCGCTGCCCGTGGGCAACGGTGAACAGGCACTGAACGCCGCCGAGCTGGTCGCCGCCGGCGCCGCTCTGCTGGTCCGGGATGCTGACTTCACCCCCGAATGGCTCGCCAGCCAGGTATTGCCGCTGTTCGCCGAGCCGGAACGGTTGGAGCGGATGGGGGAGCGGGCCGCCTCGCTGGGCATCCGCGACGCGGACATGCGGATGGCCGAGATGGTGCTTGAGGCGGCTGCGCAATGAACCAACTACATGACAGCGTGGACGCCGCCGAGCTGGGCCGCGTCCATTTCATCGGGATCGGCGGAGCCGGCATGTCCGCGATCGCCCGGATCCTGCTGGCCCGGGGCATATCCGTCAGCGGCTCGGACGGGAAGGACACACCCGGGCTGCAGGAACTTGCAGCCCTGGGTGCCCGGGTGCGCGTGGGGCATAGCGCCGAGGCCGTGCAGGAGGTGGACACCGTGGTGATCTCCTCCGCGATCCGGGAGGCCAATCCGGAACTGGCAGCTGCCCGGGCAGCCCGGTTGCCGGTCCTGCACCGGTCCCAGGCGCTGGCCGCAGCTATGGCCGGCGACCGCGTGGTGGCCGTCGCCGGAACACACGGCAAGACAACCACCACCTCCATGATCACCGTGCTGCTGCGCGGCGCGGGCCTGGACCCGTCCTTCGCCATCGGCGGTACGGTGCCGGCCCTGGGCGTCAACGCGGCCAGCGGTGCCTCGGACATCTTCGTGGCCGAGGCGGACGAGTCTGACGGCTCTTTCCTGAATTACCGGCCGCAGATCGCGGTGGTGACCAACGTGGAACCCGACCACCTTGACCACTACGGCACGGCCGAGGCGGTTTACGCGTCCTTCGACCGCTTCGCTGCACTGCTGCCGGCCGATGGCCTGCTGGTGGCCTGTGCCGACGACGACGGCGCGCTGGCGCTGGCGCGCCGAACCGGTGCGGCCGGCAGGCGCGTGGTGCTGTACGGGCACGGCGACGCCGCTGACGTGCAGCTGTCCGGGGCTATGTTCAGTGCCGGGGCCGGTACCAGCAGTACGCTGCTGTTCCGGAGCGGCCAGGAGACACTGCAGGTTCCGCTGCGGCTGCAGGTTCCCGGCGAGCACAACGCCCTCAACGCCGCAGCCGCAGTTGCCGTTGCCGTCGAGCTCGGCATCGAACCTGCTGCGGCAGCCGCCGCCGTTGCACAGTTCACCGGTGCCGCCCGCCGGTTCGAGCTGAAGGGCCAGGCGGCCGGCGTTCGCGTGTATGACGACTATGCGCACCACCCCACGGAAGTCGCGGCGGCCCTGCGCGCCGCACGGACCGTGGCGGGCGGGCACCGCGTCCATGTGCTGTTCCAGCCGCACCTGTTCTCCCGCACCCGCGAATTCGCCGCAGCCTTTGCCCGAGCACTCGAACTCGCGGACAACGTGGCCGTGCTGGACGTCTATCCGGCTCGGGAGGATCCCATTCCGGGGGTCACCAGTGAGCTGATTACCGGGGCCCTGGCATCCCGGCCGGAAGGGTCGAGCTACGCTCCGGACGCAGATCTGGCCGTTCAAAGGCTGGCCGGGGCAGCTGAGCCGGGGGACATCATCCTGACCGTGGGAGCCGGCGACGTGACGCAGTACGGGCCGGCCCTGGTCCGGGCGCTGGCGGCGCGCGAGCAGGAGACGGGGGAGATCCATGGCGGGTAGCCGCAAACCGCCGGCGGTCCGTCCCGATTCGGCCCTGCTTCCGGTCCAGCCGGCGGCCAGGTCCGGGCCGGTGCCGGAGTCCAAGGAGCCCGAGCCGAAGGTGCCGGAGCCCAAGCTGTCCCGGTCCAAGGTGCCGGAGTCCAAGGAGCACGAGCCGAAGGTGCCGGAGTCCAAGCGGTCCGGGTTCAAGGTGCCGGAGTTCAAGCGCTCCCGGTCCAAGATGCCGGTGGCGGGGGCCGCGGAAACATTGCCCGTGGGGACGAGGTCTGCCAGGCAGCGCTCTGGGGAACCGCAGGCGTCGGAGCACCCCGCCGTGAACCGGGCCCAGGTGCCGGACGCCGCCGAGCGGGCCGCAACGGACAACGCCTTGCCGGATATCACCGCGCCGACGGGCGCTGCCCGGCTCAATCCCGCCAGGAGCAACGTCTCGGTGCTTGTCCTGCCGCAGGAACCGGAGGCTTCCTCTCCGACTGCCACCGTCATCGAATTTCCGCGCCCGGCGGCCAGGCCAAGCCGCCGCAGGCTCTGGATCACCCTCGCCAGCCTCGCCGCAGCCGTCGCACTGGTGGTCGCCGTCGTGGTCTATTCGCCGCTGCTGGCCCTGAGGACCATCACGGTGGACGGGAACAAACTGGCCAGCGGTGCAGCAATCCAGGCCGCGCTCGCGCCGCTGAAGAACAAGCCGCTGCCCCAGGTCGACCAAACGCAGGTTGCCAGGCTGCTGGCCCCGATGCAGCAGATCCGCTCGGTCAGCGTGGAGGCCCGGCCGCCGTCGACCCTGCTGGTGCACGTGGTGGAACGGGTGCCCGTGGCGCTGCTCAAGAGCGGCCAGCAGTACATCATGGTGGATCCGGAGGGCGTCCAGCTCGGTACGACAGCTGATCCCGCATCCGTACCACTGCCGCTGATCGACGGCGGCACCGCAGCCATCGGGCAGGCAACCTTCAAGGCGATGACGGACGTGCTTGCGGCCCTGCCGCCGTCCATCCTCGCGAAACTGGAACATGCCTCAGCCAGCTCCCCGGACGCCGTCGAACTGACGCTCAATGACGGCAAAACCATCATCTGGGGCAACGCCAGCGACCGGGAACTGAAGGCGAAGGTTGTGCAGGCGCTGGTGAATGCGCCACCGCCGGTACAGGAAGCCGGGAAACCGGTCCCGGCCCCGGTGAAGGTCTATGACGTGAGCGCCCCGCGCCACCCGGTAACCCGATAGGCGGGGGCAATTTGGCACACATTGGTGCGACACGCGGGGCCGGTAATTGCATGTGGCACCGATGCCCCATACCGTCGCAGACAAGAGTTACTTGACATAACTATAACCTTCAAGTTGAAGGTTAAGCTCGAAAGCTTCAAGCGGCGGTGGAAGCCCGTCCGACACACAGAGGCAAAGACGCACTGAGTCAAAAGCTCAGCAGCAGAGATTCTCCGCAGTAAAAAATTAGATCAGTACAAATGCACAGCAGTACAACAGCAGTACAAATTCACAGCAGGACACGAACAAGGGACACGTACCGTGGCAGCACCCCAGAATTACTTGGCCGTCATCAAGGTCGTCGGCATCGGCGGCGGTGGCGTCAACGCAGTCAACCGCATGATCGAGGTGGGTCTGCGCGGAGTTGAATTCATTGCCATCAACACCGACGCGCAGGCGCTGCTGATGAGTGATGCCGACGTCAAGCTTGACGTCGGACGTGAACTGACCCGTGGCCTTGGCGCCGGGGCCAATCCCGAGGTCGGCAAGCAGGCTGCCGAGGACCACGCCGACGAGATCGAGGAGGTCCTGCGCGGAGCCGACATGGTCTTCGTGACCGCCGGCGAGGGCGGCGGCACCGGGACCGGCGGTGCGCCCGTGGTGGCCCGCATCGCCCGTTCGCTCGGCGCGCTGACCATCGGCGTGGTGACCCGGCCGTTCACCTTCGAGGGCCGCCGCCGGGCCGGTTCCGCCGAGGCGGGCATCGACGCGCTGCGCGATGAGGTGGATACCCTGATCGTGATCCCCAACGACCGCCTGCTTTCCATCAGCGACCGGAACGTCTCCGTGCTGGACGCTTTCCGCTCCGCCGACCAGGTGCTGCTCTCCGGTGTCCAGGGCATCACCGACCTGATCACCACGCCCGGCCTGATCAACCTGGACTTCGCCGACGTCAAGTCCGTGATGCAGGGGGCCGGCTCGGCCCTGATGGGCATCGGCTCCGCGCGTGGTGAGGACCGTGCCGTCAAGGCCGCGGAACTGGCCATCGCCTCCCCGCTGCTGGAGGCCTCGATCGACGGCGCGCACGGGGTGCTGCTGTCCATCCAGGGCGGTTCCGACCTGGGCCTGTTCGAGATCAACGAGGCCGCGCGCCTGGTCCAGGAAGTGGCGCACCCGGAGGCCAACATCATCTTCGGTGCTGTGATTGACGACGCGCTGGGCGATGAGGCGCGGGTGACCGTGATTGCCGCCGGGTTCGACGACGTCGACATGACCTCCGCTCCTGCGGACCCGGCGCGGCAGGCGCAGGCTGCCGTGCCCGCCGTGCCCTCGGTGGCTCCCGCCACGGTCCCGGCCAGCGCCCCGGCAATCGGTCTGAACCACTGGGGGCAGCAGTCGAGCAGCCACATCGCCGCCGATGCCGGCTTCGATCTGGACCTTCCGGCCGTCGTGGAACCCGATCTGACCGGCCACCGTGCCGACGACCTGGATGTCCCGGACTTCCTGAAGTAGCAACCATGTTCTGGTGGCACCGCGAGGTCAGCCCCGGCATCCGGGTCGCGTTTACGGACACCGGGGCCGGGAATCTGGCGTTCCATGTCGGCGCGGATCCGGAAGCGGTGTCCCGGAACCGGGCAGTGCTGGAGCGGGAGCTGGGAACCGGCGACCGCCGGCTCCAGTTCATGGACCAGGTGCACGGCAGCACCGTTGCCGAGGTGGCCCTGGGGGACTATGTCGCCGGGACCGGTCCGACGGCGGATGCCATGGTTTCCGGCGACGTTCCGCTGGCCGTGATGGTGGCGGACTGCGTTCCCGTGGTGCTGCTGGGTCGGATGGCCGACGCCGCTCCGCTGGCCGCGGTGGCCCATGCGGGCCGTCCGGGCGTGGCGGGCCAGGTGGTGCCCAAAACCGTGGCGGCGATGCGTGCCCGGGGGGCGGAAGGGATCCGGGCATGGCTGGGACCTTCAGTCTGCGGGGAATGCTATGAGGTTCCCGAGGCGATGCGCGCCGACGTTGCCGCCATTGAACCGGCCGGTTACGCCACGAGCCGCTGGGGTACGCCGGCCCTTGACCTGCCGGCTGCCGTCCTGAGCCAGCTGGCGGCCCTGGACATCGAGGCAGAGCGCATCCCCGGCTGCACCTTCGAGGAGCCTTCGCTGTTTTCCTACCGCCGGGACGGGAACGGCAGCCAGGCCGGGCGGATTGCCGGAGTGATCCATGCCGGCTCCTGAGGAAACCGGCACCGCAACGGCCCGCGCCGGTCAGCTGAGGCTGGGCCTGGAAAAGGTCAGGGCGCGGATCGCCGCGGCCATGAAGCTCCGGCCCGCGGGGGCCCCCGAACCCACGCTGATCGTAGTCACCAAATTCCACCCCGCCTCGGACGTCCGGCTGCTGGCCGCCCTGGGCGTGCGCGACGTGGGCGAAAACCGCGACCAGGAGGCAGCAGCGAAGGCAGCCGAGGTCGGCTCCGGGACGGACCTGCGCTGGCACTTCATTGGGCAACTGCAGACCAACAAGGCCCGATCCGTGGTGGGGTACGCGCAGTCCGTGCATTCGGTGGACCGCCCGGCCCTGGCAAGGGCGCTGAGCAAGGCGATGGTGGCGGAGCAGGAACGCACCGGGCGCAGCGAACTGGACTGCTTTGTGCAGGTCAACCTGGACCCTGCGGGGTCCGGCGCTGAGGTTCCGGGTTCTGCGGGCCCGGGTTCCGCGGGTCAGGGTTCCGGCGGGGATGCACGGCCAAAAGCGGCAGGGCGCGGGGGAGTATCTCCCGCTGACGTCGTCGAACTCGCCGCGCTGATCAACGCTTCCCCCGGACTGCGGCTGGCCGGAGTGATGGCCGTGGCTCCGCTCGGCGGCGATGCGGACGCCGCATTTGCCCGGCTGGCCGAGGTCTCCGCGCAGCTGGCGGCGGACTTCCCCCATGCAACAGGCATTTCGGCGGGAATGAGCGGGGACCTGGAGGAAGCAATAGCACATGGTGCGACACACCTGCGTGTCGGATCGGATGTTCTCGGTGCGCGCCCGGCGTTACGGTAGCGTTCCAGTTGTTGGCAGCAAGGCAATCCAGCACCGATCAGCACATCCAGACACATGAGGAGCTAACCATGGCCGGCGCTCTGCGCAAGACAATGATCTATCTTGGGCTCGCCGATGGTGACGAGCACTACGAGGCTGAGCACCCTCAGCCGGGACACAAGAATGAGGATTATTCCGTGGACTATGACCGGGACGCCCACCAGCGCGTGGAAGCCGCGCCGGAGCCTGCCAGCCCCAAGGTTGTTGACGATGAGTACCGTGCTCCGGTGACTCCGATCAAACGCGCAGCCTCCAGCCGCGACGAGGCTCCCGGCCTGCGCCAGATCACCACGGTGCACCCGCGCTCCTACAATGACGCGAAAATCATCGGCGAAAGCTTCCGGGACGGTATCCCGGTCATCATGAATGTCACGGATATGGGCGAAGCGGACGCCAAGCGCCTGGTGGATTTCTCCGCGGGCCTGGTCTTTGGCCTGCATGGCAGCATTGAGCGCGTCACCAACAAGGTGTTCCTGCTTTCGCCCTCCTATGTAGAGGTGCTGGGGGACGACAAAAAAGCCAGCGACACCCAGGCCAGCTTCTTCAACCAGAGCTGAGGGCTCGGCTCCGGCCGGACGGCCGGGCCCTTTCCCGCCTTGAGGCAGTATTGTTGAGTCTTCACTGATTGATTACTTCTAAGGATTGTGTCTTCCGGCGTGTCGATCGTATTTACTTTGCTTTACCTGCTGTTGCTGCTGTTCTTTCTGGCCCTGATGATCCGCCTGGTATTCGACTGGGTCCAGGTCTTCGCCCGGGATTGGCGCCCGCGTGGCATGGCCCTGGTGGCCGCGTCGGGCATCTATTCGGTGACGGACCCGCCGTTGCATCTGTTGCGGAGGCTGATTCCCCCGCTTCGGATGGGAACGATGTCCCTGGATATCGGGTTCATGCTGCTGCTGATCGTGGTCGGGATTGCCATGGCCGTAACACAGTCGTTGGCTTTGTAAACCAATGTGGCCTCGGACCATGTAGTTCCCTGCAATGGCGGGGCGCCGTGGTTCGTTTTCGCAGGTGAAAAGATATATTCTGAATCCGATATACCCGAAATTGCAGATCAACGATCTGTATTAGGTACCGTAGTCCAGGAGGCCGAAGGCGGTCTGGACTAACTTAACCAACGAGGTGACTAGATGGCTCTCACGCCAGAAGATGTTGTCAACAAGCGGTTTCAGCCCACGAAGTTTCGTGAAGGCTACGACCAGGATGAAGTCGACGACTTTCTCGACGAAATCGTTGTTGAACTTCGCCGGCTGAATCAGGAAAACGACGAGCTGCGCAAGAGGGTTGCCCAGCTTTCGGCTAATCCTGCAGCCAACGCCGCCTCGGCTCCCGTTGTGGAGAAGGTTCCTGCCGCGCAGGAGAAGCCCCAGGACGCCAAGGCTGAGGCCAAGGATGCCAAGGCAGACGCGAAGGACAACCGCGACGGTAAGAACCCGCGCGATGACGCAGCCTCCACGGCAGCTGTTCCCGCTGCTCCGGCACCCGCCGCCCCGGCCCCCGCGGCGGCAGGCGCAGGCCTGCCGGGACACGAATCGGCCGCCGGAGTGTTGGCTATGGCGCAGCGCCTGCACGACGAGTACGTCAACGCCGGTGTGGAGCAGCGCGACAAGATCATTGCCGAAGCCCAGATCGAAGCCAGCAGCCTGGTCAATGATGCCCAGGAGAAGAGCCGCAAGACGCTCGGCGCCCTGGAGCAGCAGCGTTCCGTGCTGGAGCGCAAGGTCGAGCAGTTGCGCGGCTTTGAGCGCGACTACCGCGCCCGCCTGAAGGCCTACATCGAGGGCCAGTTGCGCGACCTGGATGCCCGCGGTTCAGTCGCGGCGCCGGACGTTGCCAGCGCCGACGCCTAAAGCGCCGGGACCTCAAGAACAACCAGCGGCGGAAGCCGGTGGCTGGGTAAATTCTCAGCCACCGGCTTCCGGCGTTAACACGTACCCGTGATAAAACGAAAGCACCATGAACGACGATCCCACACCCCAAGCCGTGCCGGAGACCTCGCGGACCGAGACGGCAGGCCCAACGTCCGCAGCAGGTGTTCCGGCTGGAGTTCCAGCCCCTTCAGCGGGCACCGAACCGGCCGCTGCCGGCCCCAGGCGCAGGCTCTGGCCGCTGCTGCTGATCCTC
>DATIMB010000086.1:0-3299 GCA_035475875.1 Micrococcaceae bacterium | reverse complement strand
ACGGCTCCCTCGCCGCGCTCGTGGTAGCGCCCGATCAGCCGCTCGCTGTCGGCGAGGATGACCTCCGCCGCCTGGACCGTGGTCTGCGGCGGCAGGCCGCCGTCCTGCTCACCCAAGGACATCGATCCGCGCGAGAGCATCGCACGCATGCCCAGCCGCCTGACCACCTGGACCTGGATATCCACCGCCTCATCCAGGCCCTCCGGGAAGAGGTAGTGGTGGTCCGCGGCGGTGGTGCAGCCGGAGAGCAGCAGCTCCGCCAGCGCAGCCGTGGTGGCCAGTTCCAGGTCCCGCGGCGTAAGCCGGGCCCAGACCGGATACAGGCTGGTCAGCCAGGGGAAGAGTTCCACGCTTGCCACCGGGCCCCAGGCGCGTGTGAGGGTCTGGTAGAAGTGGTGGTGCGTGTTGACCAGCCCCGGGGTGAGCACATGTTCGCTGGCATCGAAGACTTCGTCGCAGGGCGCGGCGGGCTGCTGGCCGGAGCCGAGGACCTCGGTAATCCTGCCGCCGCTGACGACGATGCCGCCGGAGCCATCCAGCCCGTTGGCGGTGAAGACGCCGAGCGGGTTTTTGATCCAGAGCCTGGGCTCCCGGTTCTGCGGGAGGAGGGGAGTGGTCATGGGATATTCCTTTGGTCGCAGGGGCTGCTGGTAGTGCTGCCGGCCAAAGAAGTGAGCCGACACCAGCGGTGCCAGCTCAGTGTTGCCCTGTCTGCTGATCCAGGTCAGGCGGCCCGTCAGGGCGCCTGGTTCAAAACTAGGTCAGATGCGGATCCGGCGTCAACGCGGAGCCGTCCTGGTGCTTGAGGTGGCATCTGGCGCCCATGTCTTTGAGGAACATGGGCGCCAAATGCCGCCTCAACGGGTGGGGTTGGGTGCCGACGACGGCGGGTGGGGTCAGCTGTCGCCGCCGGCGCTTCCGGTGGTTCCGGCATTGACATCATGCAACCGGTACTGCTCCATGGCCCGGCTGGGTGCGTCCGCGCTGACCTCGCCGCGCTTGGCCAGCAACTGCAGGGCCCGGACGACGACGGAGTGGCTGTCGATCTTGAAGAACCGGCGGGCGGCCTGGCGGGTGTCGGAGAAGCCGAACCCGTCCGCCCCGAGCACGGCGTAGTCGCCCGGAACGAACTGCCGGATCTGGTCCGGCACGGCCTTCATGTAGTCGCTCACGGCGATCACGGGGCCGCTGCCGTCCTGCAGCTGCGCGGTTACGAACGGCAGCCGGGGCGGGGCGGCAGGATCGAGGAATTCCTGCTCCTCAGCCTCAAGACCGTCGCGGCGCAGTTCATTCCATGAGGTCACCGACCAGACGTCCGCGGAAACACCCCAGTCCTCCGCCAGGATCCGCTGGGCCTCCAGCGCCCAGGGCACCGCGACACCCGAGGCCAGCAGCCGGGTCCGAGGGCCCTGCGACGAGCCGGGCGCCAGCAGGTACATGCCCTTGAGCAGGCCCTCAACATCCAGGTTTTCCGGCTCGGCAGGCTGGGTGATCGGCTCGTTGTACACCGTGAGGTAGTACATGACGTTCGGATCGGCGTGCTTCCCGCCGTACATCCGCTCGAGCCCGGCGCGCATGATGTGGCCGATTTCGTAGCCGTACGCGGGGTCGTAGGTGACCACGGCCGGGTTGGTGGAGGCCAGCAGCGGTGAATGGCCGTCCGCATGCTGCAGACCTTCGCCGGTCAGGGTGGTCCGTCCGGCCGTGGCCCCGATGACGAAGCCGCGGGCCATCTGGTCCCCTGCGGCCCAGAAGGCGTCGCCGGTGCGCTGGAAGCCGAACATGGAGTAGAACACGTAGACCGGAATCAGCGGCTCGCCGTGCGTGGCGTAGGAGGTTCCGGCCGCGGTGAATGCCGCCACCGAACCGGCCTCGTTGATGCCGGCGTGCACAATCTGGCCGGAGACGGACTCCTTGTAGGCCAGCACCAGTTCCCGGTCCACCGACAGGTAGTTCTGCCCGCTGGGGTTGTAGATCTTCGCCGTCGGGAAGAAAGCATCGATGCCGAAGGTGCGGGCCTCATCCGGAATGATCGGGACGATCCGGCTGCCGAATTCCTTGTCCCGCATCAGTTCCTTGAACAGCCGGACAAAGGCCATGGTGGTGGCCGCCTGCTGCTTGCCCGAGCCGCGCTTGGCTACCTCAAAGCTGGCCGAATTCTGTACCGCCAGCGGCGCATGGGTGCTGCGCCGTTCCGGCACCGACCCGCCCAGTTGACCGCGCCGGTTAAGCAGGTACGCCACCTCCGGGGCGTCCATCCCCGGGTGGTAGTACGGCGGACGGTACGGGTCCCTTTCCAGCACCTCATCGCTGATCGGGATCCGGAGCAGGTCGCGGAAGTCCTTGAGGTCCTGCAGCGTCAGCTTCTTCATCTGGTGCGTGGCGTTGCGGGCCTCGAAGTGCTTGCCCAGCCCATAACCCTTAACCGTTTTGACCAGCACCACCGTGGGCTTGCCCTTGAACTCGGTGGCGGCCTTGTAGGCGGCGTAGACCTTGCGGTAGTCGTGCCCGCCGCGCTTGAGGTTCCAGATCTGGTCATCGCTCAGGTCCGCGACCATGTCCTTGGTCTGCGGTGATTTGCCGAAGAAGTGCTCGCGGACAAAGCCGCCGGACTCGGCCTTGTAGGTCTGGTAGTCCCCGTCCACGGTGGTGTTCATGATGTTCACCAGTGACCCGTCGGTGTCCCTGGCCAGCAGGTCGTCCCACTCCCGGCCCCAGACGACCTTGATGACGTTCCAGCCGGCGCCGCGGAAGAAGGCCTCCAGTTCCTGCATGATCTTGCCATTGCCGCGCACCGGTCCGTCCAGGCGCTGCAGGTTGCAGTTGATCACGAAGTACAGGTTGTCCAGCTTGTCATTGGCCGCGAGCTGGAGCAGGCCACGTGACTCGGGCTCGTCCATTTCACCGTCGCCCAGGAACGCCCAGACCTGCTGGTCCGAGGTGTCTTTGATGCCGCGGTTGTGCAGGTACCGGTTGGACTGGGCCTGGTAGATCGCGTTCATCGGCCCGATCCCCATCGAGACCGTGGGGAATTCCCAGAACTTGGGCATCAGCCGTGGGTGCGGGTAGGAGGACAGGGCATGGCCCTCCTTGGACTTTTCCTGCCGGAAGCCGTCCAGGTCCTCCTCCGTGAGCCGGCCTTCGAGGAAAGCCCGCGAGTACATGCCGGGGGAGGCGTGGCCCTGGAAGAAGACCTGGTCCCCGCCGCCGGGGTGGTCCTTGCCGCGGAAGAAGTGGTTGAAGCCGACCTCATACAGGGTCGCCGCTCCGGCATAGGTGGAGATGTGTCCGCCGACGCC
>DATIMB010000085.1:0-5560 GCA_035475875.1 Micrococcaceae bacterium | reverse complement strand
CCGTGATGGTCCCGTCGGCTTCCACCAAGGCATCGGGACAATCGGCGGACAGCAAATGCCCGCCCTTGACCAGGACCCGGACGTTGTCCCGGTCGGCCAGCCGTTTGCCCTGTGCCAGGGCCTCGTCCCAGGTCGTGGCTAGCGGCTCCGCCAGCAGCACGGCGAGTTCAGGCAGGTTGGGCGTGACAAGGTCCGCATGCCGGAGCAGGCCGCGCAAACCTGCCTCGGCGTCAGGGGCAAGCAGTCGGTCGCCGCTGCTGGCCACCATGACGGGGTCCAGCACGACGACGGCAGGCCTATTGTGTTCCAGCCAGTCGCCGACGGTATTAATTACCTGGGCGTCCCCGAGCATGCCGATTTTGACCGCATCGATGGTGATGTCATCCGAGATTGCGTCCAGCTGCTCCTTCAGGAATCCAACCGGCGGAACATGGACGGACCGCACACCGCACGTGTTCTGTGCAGTAAGCGCAGTGACCACGGCCATGCCGTAACCGCCGTTGGCCGCAATGCTCTTCAGATCGGCCTGGATGCCGGCACCGCCGGAGGGATCCGAACCGGCAATGCTGAGCACTCGTGGGATGGGCCCGGGGGCGTTCAGAGTCTCGGACAGGGACAGCTCCGCGGTTATGGAGGCTCGAGCAACCTGCGGCCGGTGGCTGCCGGTCTGGGATCGGTGGGCACCCTGCGGCTGCTGCTTGGAGGCCATGTGGGGTTCGGAGGAGTCATTAATCGTCAACGCGGACATCCCTTCGCCGGTACTAACCGGACAGGTTCAACGGGTCTGGATCTCAGCCGGCCCCGTGGCGCGGCACCCCGTGTCAGCTTCCAACCCTACCTGCCCCTGGCTCGTGTCCCGCATAAGACGCATGCCCTAAGGGCTCCAAGGACTCCGCGCGGCCGCCGACCGCCCTGTCCACTACGGCAGGAAGCCCCCAGAGGGAATCCGCTCACCACATGGCCGGGAAACCGGACAGCCCGCCCCCACAGCCGGGAAACCGGACAGCACAGCCCGCCATGGCAGGGAAACCGGCTAGCGTCGCCCACCACGAGTGGCGAACCCGAGGAACCTCAACCACCGGCAGTGCAGCCGCACAGCCCGCATGCACCGCCGGCAGGGAGGCAGAGATGCCCTCCCGCCGGTGGTCGCAGGCCTAGAGGTCCGAGGCAGGGACCCCTACGCCCAGAATGATCGGCTCGGCGGAGGGTTTACCGGACTTGGGTGCCTGCTTTGGCTTGGCGGGGATGTTCCCACCGGCCGAAGCTGCCTGGTCCTGCCCGGAGGAAGTCGGCTCGGGCTGAGGGGCATTCCGGGCGGGCTCGGCCGAGCGCTGCTGCACCTCGTTGGTGTTGGCTGCGCCTTGGGCACGGCTCGCGCTGCGGTTCCGTCGTCCACGGCGGGACCGCGACCTCAACGGCACTCCCTCGCTGTCAAGACCGGAGTGATCGCCGGAGTCGGCAGCGTGACCCGCGGCCGTGCGGCCTTCGGGTGCCTGGCCTTCGGAAAGCTGATCGAGAGCTTGTGCCAGCCCAGCCAAGGCACGCGCCGGATCGGCGGGATGATCGGGTACATGGTGGTCACCGCGCGGAAGCTCAATAGCTTCGCCACCAATAGTCAGCACCGGGCCGCGGCCGCCGTGGTTTCCATCGGCCGGGCCGTGCCCTCCGTCGCCCTTTGCTCCGGATTGTTCCGCAGGAACGGCGGGAGCCACCATACCGGAAGCTGCGGGAGCAGCAGGAGCCGCCGCTGCGGGTGCGCCGGTCGCGGCGGCGGGATGCCCTGCCTCCGGGACCGTCCCTGGTTCAGCGTTCCCGGCACCAGCGTGACCGTTGCCACCCTGCGCAGCCGCGTGTCCGTCGTCGTGATGGGAAGCGTGCGTTGCCGCAGCGATCGTGGCCAGCGCGGCCCGAGCGGCCTCAGCCTTCGCGTGCCGCTCGGCCTCGCTCAGCTCATCGTGCCCGTGGTGCTCGCCGGTCTCGTGTTCAGCGCCCTGCGGACGGTTCCGGTTACGCTTCTTCTCGTTGCGCGGGGAACGCTGCTGCTCTGGGCGGGAGGAATCGCTGCGGGGCTGCGGGTGGTGCTGTTCGGCAGCGATGGTGTGCGCCCGGCGGTGCTCCACGGGCACGTCATGTGTGACCACGCCGCGCCCGGCACAATGCTCGCACTGCTCGCCGAAGACTTCCAGCAGGCCGGTGCCCATGCGCTTGCGCGTCATCTGGATCAGGCCCAGGGAGGTAACCTCTGCCACCTGGTGCTTGGTCCGGTCCCGGCCCAGGCATTCCACCAGGCGCCGGAGGACCAGATCGCGGTTGGATTCCAGAACCATGTCGATGAAGTCGATGACGATGATGCCGCCGATGTCGCGAAGCCGCAACTGGCGGACCACTTCCTCGGCCGCTTCGAGGTTGTTCTTGGTGACGGTCTCTTCCAGGTTGCCGCCGGAACCGGTGAACTTTCCGGTATTGACGTCGACGACGGTCATCGCTTCGGTGCGGTCTATCACCAGGGACCCGCCGGAAGGCAGGAAGACCTTGCGCTCGAGCGCCTTGGAAATCTGCTCATCGATGCGGTGGACGGCAAAGATGTCCTCGTCCTTGGTCCACTTCTCCAGCCGGTCCACCAGGTCCGGTGCCACGTAGGTCACGTAGGCCTCGATGGTGTCCCAGGCTTCCTCGCCGGAAACGATCAGCTTGCTGAAATCCTCGTTGAAGACATCGCGGACGACTTTAATGGTCAGGTCCGGTTCGCCGTAGAGCATCTCCGGGGCCAGGGTCTTCGTGGAGGTGGCACGGGACTCAATGCCCTCCCACTGTGCGCGCAGCCGGTTGATGTCGTGCGTGAGCTCTTCCTCACTGGCGCCCTCTGCGGCGGTCCGGACAATCACGCCCGCGCTTTCCGGCAGGTGGTCCTTGAGGATGCGCTTGAGCCGGTTGCGCTCCACGTCGGGAAGCTTGCGGGAAATCCCCGTCATGGAACCGCCGGGAACGTAGACCAGGTAGCGCCCGGGCAGGGAGACCTGGCTGGTCAGCCGGGCGCCCTTGTGGCCCACCGGGTCCTTGGTGACCTGGACCAGGACAGAATCGCCGGATTTCAGGGCGTTCTCGATCCGGCGCGGCGCGCCGTCCAGGTGCGCGGCGTCCCAGTTGACCTCGCCGGCATACAGCACGGCGTTCCGGCCGCGGCCGATGTCCACGAAGGCGGCTTCCATGCTGGGCAGGACGTTCTGGACCTTGCCCAGGTAGACGTTGCCGATCAGCGAATCCTGCTGCGTCTTGGAGACGAAATGCTCGGCCAGGATGCCGTCTTCCAGGACACCGATCTGGATCCTTTCGTCGCGCTGGCGGACCACCATGGTGCGGTCCACGGATTCGCGGCGGGCCAGGAACTCGGCTTCGGTGATCACCTGGCGGCGGCGGCCGGTCTCGCGGGATTCGCGGCGGCGCTGCTTCTTGGCCTCCAGCCGGGTGGAGCCGCGCAGGCTGGTGACCTTGTTGGAGACGGGCGCTTCGGTGTGTAGGCGGGGCGCGCGCACGCGGGTGACCGTGTTGGGCGGGTCGTCGTCGTTGCCACCGTCCAGTTCCAGGTCCTGGTCACCGCGGCGACGACGGCGGCGGCGGCGGGAGGTTACCCCGTCCCCCTCGGGGGCGTTCCCGGCCGAGTCTTCCTCGCCTTCCTCGGTTTGGTCCCCGCCGTTGCCTTCGCCTCCATTGCGCGGGCGCCGGCTGCGGCTGCGGCGACGGCGCCGGCCGCCCTCACCGGCCTCGGTGTCCTCATCAGTGTCCTCATCGCTCGCTGCGGGTGCCGGTGTGGGTGCGACGACGGCGCTCAGGTCCGGGGCCTGGAACAGCACCGAAACAGGCGATGTGGGCTGGAAGGGAGATGGTGCTTGGACGGGAGCTTGATTGGGTTCCTGCGCAGTAGCCTGGGTGCCGGACTGGGCCTGGCCGGCAGCTTCAGAACCAGCTGCTTCCGAAGAAGCTGCGGTTGCAGTGTCGGTGCTGGTGTCGCCGGTCGTCTCCGCGTCAGCACCGCCCCTTGCCGTGTCCGTGGCGGCAGTTGCCGTGGCAGTGTTCCCGGTTGCCGTGTCAGTGGCAGCGTCGCCGGTTGCCGTCTCCGTTGCAGCGACGCCGGTGGCCGTCTCCGTTGCAGCGACGCCGGTGGCCGTCTCCGTTGCAGCGTCGCCGGTGGCCCTGTCGCCGATGGCCGTGCGGGTCGCAGTGGAACGGCTCGCGCGCCTCCTCCGGGCCGGGGGCTCAGCCGATACGGTGGCGCCGGCAGTGGGCTGCGAGGTTGTTTCGGCGGTGCCGCCAACTGGCTCCACGACGGCAGGACCGGTGGAAGTGATGGACTCGGCAGCGCCAGCAGGAACGGTCGACGCGCCAGCCCCAGTCGTAGGGGCAGGCTCAGCTGTGGCCGGCGAGGTGGTCTTTGCCGAGGCCCGGCGGCGGGGAGCCCGTTTAGCCAGCGGTGCCTCGGACGTCGTCGGCACCTCCGTCCCGGCCGCGTCGGAGGTAGCGCCGGCCTCGGCCGCTGGAACGCGGACGGTGTCTATCTCATTGCCAGGCTCGCCGTCCGCATCGTTTGCTTGGGCCTTCTTGGCGCGCAATCGCCGTGCCGGAACCTTGGCGGTTGCTGTCGCGGCTTCTAGCAGTGGCAGCTGCACCTGCGCGGCATCATGTTGAGTATCGGCCGGGCTGGCATCTTCGGCGCTGCGATCTCCTGCGCTCATACTTTCGGCGCCGATATTTTCCGGGCTGACCGGGCTGGAAGCCGGCTCTCCGGCGGGCGTGCTTGCCTTGCGGCGGACACGAGGGGCCTTCTTCGGCTCCACGTCGGGCTCAGTTGCCAGAGGCAACCGTTCCTCGTTGGTGGCTGCGGTCGCTTCCGGGAAAAGCTTGTCATTATCCATCTGTGGCGTCACTCCAGCCCCCGCAGCGCCTCCACATCCGGCGCCCAGGGAGGCGAAATCGTCAAAACCCGCGGGCGTTGACAGAAGTCATTTGAATACCTTCAAGGTCGCACCAACTGTGGGGTGCGGGCGTCACTCGAAAGCCACTGGCGCCCGTTCTCTCCTGCTGCTGTTGCTCTAACTCAGCAGGGGCCGCGCGGTGGATATCGGATCAACGCCGGGCATCTTCATCCCGTGCGCCAACGATGCGTCACCGGCGAGCTTGAACGCTTGCCATTGGACCGGGAAACGCATGTGGATCGTCTACCAGCCAAACACATTGTCTCACATGGCCCATGGCAGCGCCCGTATTGACGCTCCATCGGGCGGTAGGGGCGGTGCGGGGGCCCTACCTTCGGCTGGCATAAAGCTTCCCGGGCTACAATCGGGGCAGGTCCGCCCCCGAAGGAACAGGTGAAAATGGCCCGGCCAAAGATTTCTGAAGACAGTACGATAGCGGAGCACCGCCATGCGGATGCGGCGGAACGCTCTGTCGTCCGTCCGGGGGAAAAGACCGGCGCCCTGCGGTCCGAGGATCCGTCCCCGTCGGCGCTTGGTGAGTCCGGGTTACACACCATGACGCGGCAAAAGCCGTATGCCTGGCTCCTGGT
>DATIMB010000084.1:0-6181 GCA_035475875.1 Micrococcaceae bacterium | reverse complement strand
GATCGCCGACTGGGGCGACGCGGGGGGCTACGAGATGGAGACCACCTGGGACGAGGTGACAATGGCGGCGATGGGCGTGGATTTTTACGCGGCCCAGTACCGCAAGGCCTCCACCCTGAGCGGGGGCGAGCAGAAGCGGCTGGTGCTGGAGGCACTGTTCAGCGGACCGGACGAGATCCTGCTCCTGGACGAGCCGGACAACTACCTGGATGTTCCGGGAAAGCGCTGGCTGGAAGCGAAGCTGGCCGCCTCGGATAAGTCAGTGCTCTTCGTCAGCCATGACCGGGAACTGCTGGCCAACGCCGCGGACCGGATCGTCACCCTGGAGCCGGGCATCAACGGCGCCTCCAGCTGGACTCATGGCGGCGGCTTCGGCTCATATGTGCAGGCCCGCGACGACCGGAACGCCCGCTTCGAGGAACTGCGCCGGCGCTGGGACGAGGAGCACATCAAGCTCAAAGAGCTGGTGAACATGTACAAAAACAAGGCCGCCTTCCGCTCCGATATGGCGAACCGCTACCAGGCTGCGCAGACCCGGCTGGCGAAGTTCCTCCAGGCCGGCCCGCCGGAGGCGCTGCCCATTGAGCAGCATGTGAAGATGCGGCTCAAGGGCGGCCGCACGGCCAAGCGGGCGGTGGTCGCGCAGAAGCTGGAACTGACCGGACTGATGAAACCGTTCAGCGCGGAGATCTGGTTCGGCGACCGGGTGGCCGTGCTCGGCTCCAACGGCTCGGGTAAATCGCACTTCCTGCGGCTGCTGGCCGCCGGCGGCTCCGACCCGGACAGGGAGCACGAGCCGGTCTCCGAGGTGGAGATTGCCCCCGTGCCGCACCAGGGGTCGGTGAAACTCGGCGCGCGGATCCGGCCGGGCTTCTTTGCCCAGACGCACGTCCGCCCTGACCTGCTGGGACGGACCCTGCTGGAGATCCTGCACCGCGGCGATGAGCATCGCTCCGGGATGGGCCGGGAGGCGGCCGCGGGTGCGCTGGACCGGTATGGGCTGGCTGCCCAGTCGGAGCAGAAGTATGACTCGCTCTCCGGCGGCCAGCAGGCTCGGTTCCAGATCCTGCTGCTGGAGCTCTCCGGGGCAACCCTGCTGCTGCTGGACGAGCCAACCGACAACCTGGACTTGCATTCGGCAGAGGCGCTGGAACGGGCCATCGACGGCTTTGAGGGGACCGTGCTGGCGGTGACGCATGACCGATGGTTCGCCCGCGGTTTTGACCGCTATTTCGTCTTCGGCAGCGACGGGCGTGTCTATGAATCGGACGAGCCGGTCTGGGATGAGACGCGGGTGGAGCGCGCCCGCTGAGTCCGAGCCGCATGTGGACGGCTCAGTCCTCCGTATGATCGGATCGGAGAGACGGAACAGACAGCAGTGTCGGCACGGACGGGGGAGGTAGGGCATGAGCGCGCCCGCACGCAGCGCGGCCGTGGCCACATTTGTGGTGTTCGGCATCAACGGGCTGGCCTTCGCCAGCTGGGCAGCACGCATCCCCGCAGCTACCCGCATCCTGGGCCTGAGCGCGGGGGAAATGGGCTCAGTGTTGCTTACAGGCGCCGCCGGGTCCGTGCTGGCGCTGCCGCTCTCCGGCCGGATCGTGTCCCGGATCGGCACGGCCAACACGGTCCGCAGCGGGGGCTTAGCGGCTGCGGCCGGTGGAATCATCATTTCGACGGCGTTGCTGCTCGCCTCGGTGCCGCTGACCGCGCTGGGCCTGTTCTGCTTCGGCGTCGGGATCGGGCTGTGGGATGTGGCGCAGAACATCGAAGGCGCCGAGGTGGAACGCCGGCTGGCCCGCACCGTGATGCCGCAGTTCCATGCCGCCTTCAGCGGCGGGGCATTCGTCGGCGCGCTGCTGGGCGCCGCGCTGTCCGGGCTGGGGGTCGGGCTACCGGTGCACCTGCTGGGCATTGCCGCCGTCGTGATGGTCCTGGTCTTCGTGGCTACCCGCTTCTATCTGGCGGACCGGCCGCACGCGGCCGCCGTCCACGCCGCCGCCGAAGCCAGGCCGCGCGGGACGAACGCCTGGAAGGAATCCCGAACCCTGATGATCGGGCTGGTGGTCCTGGGCGCGGCGCTGACGGAGGGCGCCGCGAATGACTGGATTGCCAAGGCGACGGTGGACGGACTGCAAAGCAGTGAGTCCACCGGCGCGGTGATGTTCGCCGTCTTCGTCGCGTCGATGACCACCTTCCGCCTGCTCGGAGGCAAGTTCATTGACCGCTTCGGCCGGGTCCCGGTGCTCTATGCCAGCCTGGCTGCGGCGCTGGCAGGCCTGGTGCTCTTCGTGCTGGGACCGGGCATCTGGTGGGCCGGACTCGGAGCGGTCTTCTGGGGAGCCGGCGCCGCCCTTGGCTTTCCGATGGGCATGTCCGCCGCGGCCGATGATCCGGCGCGGGCGGCGTCCCGGGTTTCGGTGGTGTCCACCGTCGGCTATGTGGCCTTCCTGGCCGGACCGCCGCTGCTGGGATTCCTGGGCGACCATTTCACAATCCGCCACGCTCTGCTGGCCATCGGCATCGCCATCGTCGCCTCCCTCCTGACGGCACCGGCTGCCCGGCCGCTGCCGGATTCCCAGCTGCTGGTGCCGCGGAACCGCACCGACCCCGTTCCGTAGGAACCGGCACCCCTGCCGTCGTCGTAGGGTTGTGAGCCATAAGAGGGGTAGGCTGTGAGTCGCATCACCTTCCCCTGATGGACTGACCCGGCACCGCCGGAAGCCAAGGAGGCCACTTATGGCCATTGTGGAGGCGCACGGCCTCAAGAAGAGCTACCGGGCCAGGGGCGGCCGCGTGCACGCCCTGGACGGACTGGACCTGACCGTGCCGGAAGGCACGGTGAAGGCGCTCCTGGGTCCCAACGGAGCGGGTAAAACAACCGTTGTGAAGATCCTGACGACGCTGACTCCGCCGGACTCCGGTTCCGCGGTCATTGCCGGTATCGACGTGCTCCGCGATCCCAAGGCGGTGCGCCGGATCATCGGGGTGTCAGGGCAATATGCCGCGGTGGATGAGAACCTGACTGGACTGGAAAACCTGGACATGGTTGGCCGGCTGTACCACCTGGGACCGAAGCTGGCGCGGCAGCGGGCCGGCGAGCTGATCGACATGTTTGATCTCGCCGAGGCGCAGAACCGGCCGGTGAAGGGGTTCTCCGGCGGGATGCGGCGCCGGCTTGACCTGGCCGGCGCGCTGGTGATCCGGCCCCGGGTCCTGTTCCTGGACGAGCCGACCACGGGGTTGGACCCGCGCAGCCGGCTGGCCATGTGGGGGGTGATCCAGAACCTGGTCGCCGATGGCGCATCGCTGCTGCTGACCACGCAATACCTGGAGGAGGCAGACCAGTTGGCGGACGGGATCTCGGTGATCGACGGCGGCAAGGTCATCGCGGAAGGCACGGCGGACGAGTTGAAGGCGCAGATCGGCGGGCACCGGGTGGAGGTCACGCTGGTGGCTGCCGACGACGCCGGGCCGGCCGGTGCGATTCTTGGCCGGCACGGCTCCGGGCAGGTGGCGCTGGCCGGGGACGGACGGAGCCTTACGGTGGGCGTCGACAAGGGCCCGGAGACGTTGCATCTGGTGTTGGGCGAGCTGAACGCGGCCGGCATTGGGCTGCACGACGCCGGGATCCGCCGCCCCACCCTGGACGACGTGTTCCTCCGGCTGACCGGGCACAGGGCCCAGGCGGATCCGGACGAGGATGGGAAAGTGCTGGAGGAAAGCCGATGACTGCCACCCTGGCGCAGGCGCCGGTGGGGCCCGCCGGACTGTGGCTTTCCGACGGGTGGACTGTGACCAAGCGAAATCTGATCAAGATGAAGCGCTCGCCGGACATGCTGATCTTCGCCGTGCTGCAGCCCATCATGTTCGTGCTGCTGTTCAGCCAGGTCTACGGTGGCTCCATCTCGGTGAAGGGCACCGATTACACGCAGTACCTGATGGCCGGGATCTTCGGGCAGACCGTGGTCTTCGGCTCCACGTTCTCCGGATCAGCGATGGCACAGGACCTGAAGACAGGCATCATCGACCGCTTCCGCACGCTGCCCATGAGCCCGTCGGCAGTGCTGGTGGGCCGCACCAATTCGGACCTGGTGCTGAACGGCATTTCCATGCTGATCATGATCGGCACCGGACTGCTGGTGGGCTGGCGGGTGAATTCAACACCGGAGCTGTTCCTGGCCGGCATCGGGTTGCTGCTGCTGTTCTCCTACGCCTTCAGTTGGGTGATGGCGCTGCTGGGGATGAGCGTGAAGAGCCCGGAGGCCATCAACAACGCCTCCTTCATGGTGCTGTTTCCGCTGACCTTTATCTCCAATGCGTTCGTGCAGTCCAGCAACCTCCCCAAACCACTGCAGATCTTCGCCGACTGGAACCCGGTGTCGGCCCTGGTCCAGGCGGCGCGCCAACTCTTCGGCAACCTGGGTTCGGCTCCCGTGCCGGATACCTGGCCCATGCAGCACGCGATCCCGACGGTGCTGCTGGGCGCCGTCGGGATGCTGGTGGTTTTTGTGCCGCTGTGCGTGCGGAAATTCGCCTCGATCAGTTCGCGCTGAGCGCGCAGCCGAGACCCTGTCCGGCGCTGCTCAGACGCTCGCGGTGGCGAAGTCGTAGTCCAGCCGCGGAAGGCGGGGATGCCAGGCGTTTTCACCGGGCTTGCCGATGTTGACCACCATGATCGACTTGCGGTTGAGTCCCTCGTGGAATTCCGCATCGATGCCGGCGGCGTCAAAGCCGCCCATCGGGCCGGCGGCCAGACCAACGGCACGGACGGCCATGATGAAGTAGGCGGCCTGGAGATGGCCGTTGTTGTTGCCCATCACCGCGCGGAGTTCTTCGTTTCCGTCGAACATGCCCTTGCGCTCGGCGGCGTGCGGGAAAAACGTCGGGAACTGCTCGTGCCAGTCACTGTCGAAACTCAGCACTGCCACCAGCGGAGCGGAACCCGTCTTGGCGCGGTTTCCCTCGGCCATATGCGGCAGCAGGCGCTGCCGGGCTTCGGCGGACCGGATCCAGGTGATGCGCAGCGGCTGGATGTTCATCGCCGTCGGACCCATCTTGGTCAGCTCGTAGATGGCCCGCATCTGCGCTTCGGTGACCGGCTCGTCGGTGAAGGTGTTGGCAGTGCGGCCTGCCAGGAAGAGGGCGTCCGCGGCGTCGCTGTCCAGGAGAAGTTGGTCCTGCAGTTCGGTTTCGATGGCTTCGATGGTCATGGGGGGCCTTTCGGATCGGCGGTTGCTGTTGATGCAAACGCATCGATCCGTTGCGCTCTTCCCGGCACCGGGGTGATTCGGATCACCCGTCCCGGACGGGTCAGCCTCCGCTGGTCCTGGAGCCGGCGCCGCTTGAGGAGCCGGACTGGCGGCTCCTCCGGCCCTGGCCCGTCGTGCCGTTCTGCCCGGCGCCGTTGGTCCCGTTCACCGATGTCTGGTTTGTACCGGTGCCGGCACTCCCACCGCCATTGGCCCCTCCGCCGGCTCCCGCGCCGAACCCGCTGCCGTTGAAGAGGGCGCTGCGGCTGCTCCGCGCGGACCCACCATCAACAGCCTTTTGCATCAGTGCCCCGCCAAAGGCTCCCAGCACGAGCAGAAGGACGCATGCCATCACTTTGGTGGAGCGGACCATACGGTAGCGGGGCCGGGGCACGAAGGATTCGGCCCCGCTGTCGCCGCTGTCGTACTGTTCCGTCGGTTCCGCCCCGGGACCGTACGCCGCCGAAGGAATCCCGGCCGCGGGCGGAAAGACCTCCGGAAGGACCTCGGTTTCGGTCTCGGGTGCCGGCGGTACGGCTTCACAATGGGACATATCCATCTCTTTCGCGGTCATGCGGGCAGAGGACCCGGGGCTTGGCAGCCGGGGGCTATTCATAGCGCAGGGCGTCGATCGGACGCAGTTTGGCGGCCTTATTGGCCGGGTAGATGCCGAATACCAGGCCGATCGCGGCGGAGACGGCAAAGGAAAGCCACACCGTCCACCACTGGATCTCCGGCTTGGTGCCCAGCAGCGGGAAGCTGCTGCCGGCAAAGCCGACCAGGATGCCCATCACCCCGCCGATCACGGAAATAATCAGGGACTCAATGAGGAACTGGCTGACGATACTGCCCCTGGAGGCGCCGATCGCCTTGCGGATGCCGATCTCCCGGGTCCGCTCGGTCACGGTGACCAGCATGATGTTCATGAC
>DATIMB010000083.1:0-3597 GCA_035475875.1 Micrococcaceae bacterium | reverse complement strand
GATTGTCACCATCGGCCAGCCCACCACCGCCGGGTCAAAGATCCTCGAGGGCTGGCACAGCCCGTACGACGCCACCGTGGTCAAGAAGCTGCGCGCGGCCGGCATGCCGATCCTGGGCAAAACCAACCTGGACGAATTCGCAATGGGTTCCTCCACCGAACACTCCGCGTTCGGACCCACGCGCAATCCCTGGGACCTGGACCGTATCCCCGGCGGTTCCGGCGGCGGGTCCGCGGCCGCCGTCGCCGCCTTTGAGGCCCCGCTGGCCCTCGGTACGGACACCGGCGGCTCCATCCGCCAGCCGGGCGCGGTGACCGGAACCGTCGGCGTGAAGCCCACCTACGGCGGCGTCTCCCGTTACGGGGCCATCGCGCTGGCCTCCTCGCTGGACCAGATCGGCCCGGTCTCGCGGACCGTGCTGGACTCGGCTCTGCTGCACGAAGTCATCGGCGGGCACGACCCGTTCGATTCCACCTCGCTGACCGACCCGTCCACCGGACTGGTCGAGGCCGCGCTGACCGGCAACGTCCAGGGCATGCGGATCGGCGTGGTCAAGGAGCTGGGCGGTGAAGGCTACCAGGCCGGCGTGGAGGCCCGCTTCCACGAGTCGCTGGAGCTGCTGCGTGCTGCAGGCGCGGAAATCGTCGAGGTCTCCTGCCCCAGCTTCAACTACGCGCTCGGCGCCTACTACCTGATCATGCCTTCGGAGGCCTCCTCCAACCTGGCGAAGTTCGACGGCGTGAGGTACGGCCTGCGGGTCCTGCCCGAGGACGGCCCGATGACGATCGAGCGCGTCATGGGCGCCACCCGGGCCGCCGGCTTCGGCGATGAGGCCAAGCGCCGGATCATCCTGGGCACCTACGCCCTGTCCGCAGGCTACTACGACGCATACTACGGCTCCGCGCAGAAGGTCCGCACGCTGATCCAGCGCGACTTCGATGCGGCCTTTGCGCAGGCGGACGTGCTGATTTCCCCGACGGCGCCCACGACGGCGTTCCGGCTGGGGGAGAAGCTGGACGACCCGCTGGCGATGTACCTCAACGACGTCGCCACCATCCCGGCCAACCTGGCCGGGGTTCCCGGCCTGTCGCTGCCCAGCGGCCTGGCCGACGAGGACGGGCTGCCTGCCGGTGTCCAGCTGCTGGCTCCGGCCCGGCAGGACGCCCGGCTGTACCGCGTCGGCGCCGTGCTGGAGGCAATGCTGGAGGAATCCTGGGGCGGGCCGATCCTGGCCAAGGCCCCGGCGCTGGAGCGCGTCGATACGGTGGAGGGAAAATGATGTCGATGGATGCAACCCTGAGCTTCGATGAGGCCATGGAGAAGTTCGACCCGGTCCTCGGTTTTGAGGTCCACGTCGAGCTGAACACCAAATCCAAGATGTTCTCCTCCGCCCCAAACGTCTTCGGTGACGAGCCGAACACCAACGTCAATGAGGTGGACCTGGGGCTCCCGGGCGTGCTGCCGGTGGTCAACAAGACCGCGGTGGAATCCTCCATCAAAATCGGCCTGGCGCTGAACTGCAAGATCGCCGAAACCTGCCGCTTCGCCCGGAAGAACTACTTCTACCCGGACACCCCGAAGAACTTCCAGACCTCCCAGTACGACGAGCCGATCGCCTACGACGGTTATCTGGACGTGGAACTGGAGGACGGCACCGTCTTCCGGGTGGAGATCGAGCGTGCACACATGGAGGAGGATGCCGGCAAGCTGACCCATATGGGCGGGGCCACCGGGCGCATCCAGGGCGCGGACTTCTCCCTGGTGGACTACAACCGGGCCGGAGTGCCGCTGGTGGAAATCGTCACCAAACCCATTGAGGGCGCCGGCGCACGGGCTCCCGAACTGGCCAAGGCCTATGTTGCCGCCATCCGGGAAATCGTGAAGAACCTGGGCGTCTCGGACGCGAGGATGGAACGCGGAAACGTCCGTTGCGACGCCAACGTCTCGCTGCGCCCGTACGGCCAGGAGAAATTCGGCACCCGCTCGGAAACCAAGAACGTGAACTCGCTGCGCGCCGTCGAGCACGCCGTCCGGCACGAAATCCAGCGGCATGCCGCCGTCCTGGCCTCCGGCGAGTCCATTGTGCAGGAAACCCGGCACTGGCATGAGGACACCCGGACCACCACGGCCGGCCGGCCCAAGTCCGACGCGGATGACTACAGGTATTTCCCGGAACCGGATCTGGTGCCGCTGGTGCCCTCCCGCGACTGGGTGGAATCGCTGCGGTCCCAGCTGCCGGAGCCGCCCTCGGAGCGGCGCAAGCGCCTGAAGGAGGCCTGGGGTTACACCGACCTGGAATTCCGCGACGTGGTCAACGCCGGGGTGATGGACGAGATCGAGGAAACCATCGCCGCCGGGGCCTCAGCCGCGGTTGCCCGGAAGTGGTGGATGGGCGAGATCGCCCGCCGCGCCAAGCTGGCCGACGTCGATCCGGTGGACCTGGGCGTCAGCCCTGCCACCGTCGTCGAACTGGACCGCCTGATCAGCTCCGGCAAGATCAACGACAAGCTGGCCCGCGAGGTGCTGGACGGCGTGCTGGCCGGCGAGGGTACTCCTGCGGAGGTGGTGGACAAGCGCGGCCTGGCCGTGGTGTCCGACGACGGCGCGCTCCAGTCCGCGGTCGACGCCGCCCTGGCCGCCCAGCCGGATGTGGCAGAGAAGATCCGCGGCGGCAAGGTCCAGGCCGTAGGGGCGATTGTGGGCGGGGTCATGAAGGTGACCAAGGGCCAGGCCGACGCCGCCCGCGTCCGTGAGCTGATCCTGCAGACGCTGGGAGTCGAGGGCTAGCTTCGGAGCACCCGGGCGACGACGGGGGCCGCCCCGGTATGCTGGCGCGGTGAGGCTCGGATGAATGCCGGTATCGCGGCCCTGGTGCTGCTCTCGGCGGTGCTGCATGCCAGCTGGAACGCCATCGCCAAAGGCATCCGGGACAGACTCGCCTCGGCCACCCTGATCGGGCTGGCCTACCTGGTGATCGGTGCTGCCGGCGCGCTCTGGCTTCCGGCTCCCGCGGCTGCCTCCTGGCCCTTTCTCGCCTGCTCCGCCTGCCTGCAGACGGCGTACCTGATCCTGCTCACCGCCGCCTACAGGCACGGGGATTTCGGCCAGGTGTATCCGTTGGCCCGCGGACTGGCGGTGCTGCTGGTCGCCGCGGTGGCCACGGTGTTCCTGGGCCAGTACCTCACCGCGCTCCAGGTGGCAGGGGTGGCGGTCGTGGCCGGGTCGTTGCTGGCGCTGGTGCTGGCCCGTCCGCAGACCGCCACCCCTGCCAGCAGTGGCGCCGCGGGGACCGGAACCGCCAAGGGTGCGGGTCTGGCTGTCCTGACCGGCCTGTGCATCGCGGCCTATTCCCTGGTGGACGGCGTCGGGGTACGTCACTCCGGGACGCCGCTTGGCTATGCGGCGTGGCTCTTTGCCGTGCAGGGCGTAACGATTCCGTCAGCCTGTTACCTGCTTGCGCCCCGGAAGGCGCCGTTTTTGTTGCAGGTGCGGTCCCACTGGCGGCTCGGCTCGCTGGGCGGAGCGGTATCTCTGCTGGCATATTCGATGGTGCTGTGGGCCCAGAACCAGGCACCGCTGGCGCTGGTGTCCGCGCTG